>JBEDHS010000131.1:0-9705 GCA_041173945.1 Actinomycetota bacterium | reverse complement strand
TCGCAACACTGGAAGTGGGCCAGTCAACGCACAGTCTGTTGCTGGAACCAACGGGTCATATCGTCGCGCTTTTGCGTGTGGTGCGCCACGAGGAATACCACTACACCTTGGATGTCGATGCAGGATTCGGTCAATCTCTCATCGACAGGCTGAAACGGTTTGTGTTGCGTTCTGATGTGACGATGGAAATGAGCAATTGGTGTGTCAGGGCATTTCGCGGCCATGACATTGCAGCTATTGACTCGACCGAACATGCAGTCGTTCCGGCGTATCGTCGTCGCGAATCTGGCGTTGACCTACTTGGTGCACGAGAGACGTTGCCGACAGTGGGAGATGCAACCGAGCCCGAGCACATCGATATGTTTCGCGTAGACGCACACTGGCCACGACTGGGTGTTGATGTTTTGGTGGGCGATATCCCAGCAACATCGGGCGTCTTAGATGTTGCGGTGAGTTTTTCCAAGGGGTGTTATCCCGGGCAAGAACTGGTGGAACGAATGGACTCCCGAGGATCTCAAGCACCAGTTGTGGTGCGTAGTTTCCCCCGTGATGGCATGGCTGTGGGCGCACGAATTCAGCACAATGGAACCGACATTGGAACAGTGACCTCAATTGGATTCACACGTGCCATTGGTCGTGTCAGTCGCCAATCAGACTTTGGTGAACCACTGAGTTGAGATGTCGCTGCGATGTCGCAAGCGTGAGAACAATTCTGAGCCAACGAGTTCATCTGCGACTGTGTTGCCGTGAAGTTCTGAAGATTGCGCCGCATGAAGCCATGACACTGCAGAGTCATCATCGCCAAGCTTGAGATGCGCGCGCGCCGCCAACATCGCGGTGGCGAAGGCGGGACAATGTTGATACGCACGTCGTGCGTATTGGGCGGCTTGTTCATATTTCTCTTGATCGAGAAGCGAGGAAATAATCGCCTCATCGATCTCGGAGTTTCCACCCGTGGAAAATTGAGGGTCAGTAGCAATCTGGGTGATGCGTTGTGGAATGGTGAGAGATTGCCACTGCATCAAAAGCATGAAAAAGAACAAGGGCAAGAAACCTGCGAACCCGAACGACACGCTGGCGGCTGCGAGAATGATGGTGAGTGCAATGCTGAGGCGCAAGACGATCGCGCGACCATTGTGAGGAGAAATCTTTTCCGCGATGGCTGCGACCACCGCACCACCGTCAAGTGGAAGAAGTGGAACCAAATTCAAAGCACCTAACGCAAGCCCCGCCCACCACAAAGCTGCGGTCATTTCGTTTTGTGCAATGTCGTCACGCGATAGCGGATTTACTCCGAGTGCAAACAGTACGGCGAGAGCGGTGAAAATTTGAGCGAGTGGTCCCGCTAAAGCGATGCGTAGTTTCTGGCTCCACGGCAAAGGGTTGTCGCTTTCATACGAAGCATAAGCAATCATGAAATCAAGAGAGATCGATGCTTTGCATCCTGCGCGGCGAGCTGCGAGAGCATGACCAAGTTCGTGAATCACCGTAAAGATTGCGACTGCTCCTGCTACCCAGACGCCGAGTGGAAATGGGTACAAGAACGCCAAGATTGCGAGAAAGATCAGGAAACCTGGGCGAACTCGCGTGGGAAATCCGAGAAGTGACAAGGTTTTTTTCGAAGCGGTGTATTCGAAAAATGCCATAACCACAGTGTATGCAGTGTTTCGAAAGTCCTTCATAGACTGCCCACGTGCCTTTCGTCTATGCCTTCGACCACAAACATCGCCGCTCACCTATGGAGTACAAAGATCTCCTCGGGGGTAAGGGCGCAAATCTCGCAGAGATGATGTCCGTGCTCGGATTGCCCGTGCCACATGGCTTCACGATTACCACCGATGCATGTCGCGCGTATATGCACAAAGGGTGGCCAAAGGAATTAGACGCAGAGATTCTGCGACACGTGCGCGCCCTGGAGAAAAAGATGGGCCGCGTTCTTGGTGATGCGAACGATCCGTTGCTGGTGTCGGTGCGCTCGGGTGCGAAGTTCTCGATGCCCGGAATGATGGACACGGTGTTGAACTTGGGATTAAACGACAAGAGCGTCAAGGGTCTTGCGACTTCGACGAATAACGAGCGTTTTGCCTATGACTCGTATAGACGCTTTATCTCGATGTACGGACGAATCGTTCTGGGAATCGACGGCGAACATTTCGACACAGAACTAGAGAAAGTGAAGCGCGCCGACGCAGTGACGTCTGATGCGGAGATCTCGGCACCGTCTTTGCAGCAGTTGTGCACGACTTATAAAAGTGTTGTCGCTGCACACACGGGAAAACCGTTCCCACAAGACCCGATGAAGCAGTTGCGCGGGGCGGTCGAAGCGGTGTTTCGTTCATGGAACGGTCCGCGTGCAATTGCATATCGCGTGCGGGAGAAAATTAGCCACGAACTTGGGACGGCGGTCAATGTTCAAGCAATGGTGTTTGGCAACCGTGATGACAATTCTGGAACTGGTGTCGGTTTCACACGCAATGCTGCAACCGGAGAAGCCCAGCCGTATGGCGACTTTTTGGTGAATGCTCAAGGTGAAGATGTTGTTGCGGGAATTCGTAACACAGAAGATCTGACAGCACTGCAGAAAAAGTTTCCCGACATTCACCATGAATTGATGGATATTTTTGCCCGCCTTGAGCGTCACTACACTGATATGTGCGACACAGAGTTCACCATTGAGCAAGGAAAACTCTGGATGCTTCAAACTCGCGTAGGTAAACGCACCGGAGCTGCTGCGTTGCGTATGGCGGTTGAGATGACACAACCCACCGGAAAAGGAAAGTCGTCGTGGAAGATCTCTAAACGCGAGGCAGTGATGCGAGTCACTGCTGATCATCTTGACCAGGTGTTACACCCACAGTTCGCTCGTAAGACCACTCCAATTGCAAAAGGACTTGGCGCATCTCCAGGCGCTGCGGTGGGACGGGTCTATTTCACAGCTGACGCAGCCGAACATGCGGTGCAAGGTGGTGAGAAAGTGATTCTGGTGCGCAATGAAACGAGCCCTGAAGACGTACACGGAATGATGGTCGCAGAAGGTGTGTTGACTGCGCGCGGTGGATTGGTCAGCCATGCTGCCGTTGTGGCACGGGGATGGGGTACGCCCGCAATTGTTGGTGCAGATGCAATCACGATCGACGACAACCAGTTCACCGTTAACGGCAACGTGGTGAACGAAGGCGATTGGATCTCATTAGATGGAACGACAGGCGAGATCATGCTGGGGGAGTTGGAACTTGCCGCGTCCCGACCGCCACGGGAGTTCGACATCATTTTGCAGTGGGCTGACGAGATTCGTAAAGGAAAACTTGCGGTGCGCACCAATGCCGACACCGCAGAGGACGCAAGAAAGGCTCGCGAGTTGGGCGCGGAAGGAATTGGTTTGTGTCGCACCGAGCACATGTTTCTTGCCGCGGACCGACTGCCTGTTGTGCGTCGGATGATTCTTGCTCGCACTGTTGAAGAGGAAAACGCGGCACTCGAAGAGCTGCGACGTGTTCAAAAAGAAGACTTTGTGGCGCTGTTGACAGAGATGTCGGGGTTGCCCGTCACTGTGCGCTTGCTCGATCCACCACTGCACGAATTTTTACCGCACATTGGCGAGCTGGAACTAAAGAAAGAAACCTCGGGGCTGAGCACCGAAGAAGAACAACTCCTTGACGCAGCGCATGAATGGAGCGAAGTGAACCCAATGTTGGGTACTCGTGGTGTGCGACTTGGGGTGTTGAAACCAGGGTTGTATGCGATGCAAGTGCGTGCCCTGATGGAGGCAGCAGACGAAGTGGCAAGCAAGGGTCTGTCGCCGATTGTGGAAGTGATGATTCCCCTAACAGTGACACGTGATGAGCTTGCGGTGGCACGCAGTTGGGTGGAAGAAGTGCTCGCCGACATCAATGCGCGTCCACTGCCTTCGGCGAAGAAAGGCAGCAAGCCCACCAAGCGTCCGAAAGTGTCTATTGGAACCATGGTGGAGACCCCTCGTGCTGCCCTTCGAGCCGATGAGATGGCCGAGGTCGCAGACTTTTTTAGTTTCGGAACCAATGATCTCACGCAGATGACGTTCGGTTTCTCACGTGACGACGTCGAGGCCAAGATGATGCCGCGCTATTTGGAAGCCGGTCTCTTAAAGAGAAACCCCTTTGAAACCATCGACCAAAATGGTGTGGGTGAATTGGTGAAGATGGCTGCACAAAAAGGTCGCGCCACAAAAAAGAACTTGAAACTCGGTGTGTGTGGAGAACATGGCGGAGACCCAGAGTCGATTGCATTTTTCTATCGCGCCGGTCTTAACTACGTGAGTTGCTCACCATTCCGAGTGCCGATCGCACGTCTGTCGGCAGCACAAGCGGTTATCGGTGGGGATAAGTCCGATACAAAGTAGGAAAGTCCTCGTCCTGATGGGCCAGTGATTGTGGCGCACTAGTGTTGAGACATGGCCATTGCCGAGGACGACATTCAAAAAGTGCGTTCATTGGCTGTGTTGTCAGACATTGTCGCCCCCTACGCACAACTCCGTCGCGCCGGTCGCAGCCAGGTGGGTTTGTGCCCATTTCATTCAGAACGTACTCCGTCATTCAATGTCAACGACGAGACCGGTCGCTACATGTGCTTTGGCTGTGGAGCCAAAGGCGATGTATTTAATTTTGTCCAAGCAATGGAGCATCTCGACTTCGTCGGGGCGGTCGAAAAACTGGCGGGAAAACTTGGCGTTGAGCTTCACTACACATCTGGTGCCGGTAGCGGAGAGAGAAAACACCGCAAAGAGATCCAGGAGTTAATGGAACGCGCGGTGCAGTGGTATCACCAACGATTGTTGGAGGCGCCAGATGCGAGAGCCGCTCGTGAATATTTACGCTCGCGAGATCTCGCCGGTGAGACAGCACGTTTATTCAAAATTGGTTGGGCACCCGACGAATGGGATGCGTTATGTCGGGCACTAGATGCACCTGCTGACATGCTGCGAGAAGCAGGACTGGGATTCACAAACAAAGCCGGTCGCATGCAAGATTCGTTTCGTGCTCGGGTGATGTTTCCGATTTTCGATGAAAATGGGGCAGCGGTGGCGTTTGGCGGTCGTATCCTGCCTGGCTCGCAAGATCCCGCGAAGTACAAGAACTCGTCGGAAACACCCATCTATACAAAGTCACGCACCTTGTATGGCCTGAACTGGGCAAAGGGAAATGTGGTCAAACAAGACCGCGTCATTGTGTGTGAGGGTTACACCGACGTGATTGGTTTTCACAAAAGTGGACTACCGATCGCAGTAGCCACATGCGGCACAGCGTTGACCGAAGAACATGTGCGCCTCATGAAAAGGTATGCCCGAAACATTGTGTTGGCATTCGACGCCGACTCTGCAGGGCAAGGCGCTGCCGAAAAGTTCTATGCATGGGAGAGCAAGTACGACATTGCAGTGTCCGTCGCTCAGTTCCCAGAAGGCCAAGACCCAGGTGAGTTGGCACAGAAAAATCCTGCGGCATTAGAAAAAGCGGTATCAGAAGCCGTCCCATTTCTTGGGTTCCGCTTGTCTCGTTTGTTTGAGGCTCATCCGCTGCGTTCACCTGAAGTGCGTGCGCGCGTTGCAAACAAGGCAATGGCACTGATCAACGAACATCCCGATGCGAATGTGCGTCGACTGTATGCGGGACAAGTCGCTAGCCACACAGGTGTCTCTGCAGCAGAGTTAATCAAGGTGGCAGAAAAAGGTGGCAATATCGCCGCCCCCATTGCTGCCCCCGTCATTCAATCCGCTGATGGCGCAGGCTTTGTCGCATTGTCATTGTTGATTCATGAATGGGATGCAATTGCCCCGTGGTTGATTGACGAACTGTTCTCAGACCCCGGGTCCCAGGAAGCCTTTCGGGCTCTTGCTGAGACCGATGGCGATGTTCATGCTGCGTTAGCCATCGCCACGGACGAAGCCAAAGACATCATCGAGCGCGCCTCGGTGTATAGCGCCGATGCCGACCCGTTTATCGAGGCTCGATCTCTCATCGCGGCTGCCGTGCGTCGCCAGTTACCGCATCGCCGTGCCGCCAGTGACGTCGAGACTGCCCAGATGCAACGACAGATTCGAATTTTGTTAGAAGACCTCATGAAGCCTGATAAAACAACAGGTGTGGCGGTGCAGCTTTTGCAGTGGTTAGCTGAGGGGCAAAGGTCGTGACTCGCGTGGGTCGCTCACAGTTCCCACATCCCGATGTGGAACAAAGCGAGTGGTCCACATTGATTGCATCACGATCTGATGAAGGCACTGTAGATGCCAACACTGTTGCACATGTTTTTCGAAACGTGGAACTAAATGCACAGATGATTCGTCAAATCGAATCAGTGCTACAAGAACATCACATCACCATCGCAAAAGTAGAGCCAGATATCTCTGGGCCTATTGAAAGAAAATCACCCTCTCGACTTTCTCCTATACGCCGACCGCTCGGCATGCGAACCCTAAACAGCGATAGCGGCGACGCTGTTCGACTGTATTTGCAAGAGATCGGTCAAGTCGATCTGTTGACAGCCGACGGAGAACGTCAACTGGGCAAAGCGATTCGCTTAATGCAAGAAGCTAAAGAAGAACTTGAGCGTGGAGGAGTCTCGGCAGTCCGGCGTCGTGAGTTGCGCCAAGTCATTCAAGAAGGCGATGACGCTTTCGAACATTTGATTACCGCCAACTTGCGACTCGTGGTGTCAATTGCGCGCAAATATGACGGCCGTGAATTGCAACTGCTCGACCTGATTCAAGAAGGCAACATCGGATTGATGCGCGCAGCAGAAAAGTATGACTGGGAAAAAGGTTTTAAATTCTCGACGTATGCCACCTGGTGGATTCGCCAAGCGATGATGCGTGCGATGGCCGACCAAGGCCGAACGATTCGCGTGCCTAGTCACGTTGTTGAGATGTTGAATCGCATCACTAAAGCCGATCGGGACTTAACTGTGGAGCTGGAGCGGGAACCGACACTTGCTGAATTGTCGGAGAGGACGTTGATACCGGTCGACAAGATTGAGGAGTTAAAACAAATTTCCTCTGTGACGATCAGTTTGGATGAACCGGTCGGATTTGATGACGACTCTGCAACATGGGGCGACAAAGTAGAAGGCAACAACGAAGGTGATTCGCCTGTTGAGGTCGTACAAAAGCGTCAGTTGATTGCTGCCATCTCATCAGAGTTAGATCATCTCCCCGAGCGTGACCGCCGTATTTTGGATAAGCGCTTCGGAATCTCATCGGGTGAACCACAGACACTCGATGATGTCGCCAAACAAGAGGGCGTCACGCGCGAGCGAATACGCCAGATCGAACAAAAGACACTGGCGCGACTACGGCACCCGAACAACAGTCAGCGCTTGCGTAGTTTTCTCGACGACCAGTGACGCTTTGTGCTGGCAGGCACCGGCGCTGGTAGCCTGAAAGTTCCTTCCGGGGTAGCTCAGTTGGCAGAGCGACGGACTGTTAATCCGTTGGCCGTGGGTTCGAGCCCCACCCCCGGAGCCATTGGGTCCAATCGGGCCTGACTGGGGCCAGTAGCTCAGTTGGTTAGAGCAGGGGACTCATAATCCCTTGGTCGCGGGTTCGATCCCTGCCTGGCCCACTTCTTCGATTGTCGCTCATGAAATGATGGCTTCGTCTGTTCTTCTGTTTCCACGCACCGCTCGGCCCGCCACATAGCGGATGCCAAACACCGCGGCACCTGTCATCGAGAGTGCCATGGAGAATCCTGTGTACCACCTCGAGCCAACATCACTTCCGGCTGTCAATGCATGGACAACGATGATTGCGTATAAGGGGTATGACGTCATGTGAATTCGACGCCAGGTGACTTGAGAGAATTTACGTTTGAAGACCGATGTGAGTTGAATGGTGACGAGAAGCCAAAAG
Organism: Actinomycetota bacterium; assembly: GCA_041173945.1. GTDB lineage: Bacteria > Actinomycetota > Acidimicrobiia > Acidimicrobiales > Ilumatobacteraceae > UBA2093. The sequence goes on along the minus strand of JBEDHS010000131.1, from coordinate 1,829 downwards.
CCAATGACGCCGGCAGTAACTTCCCATCGGCGGTACGGAGAAACGCCCGGGATTAAGACATCAGCGTATGAAAAACTGATGTAGTCATCAGCAATAAGAGTTGCCATATGGAAAATGGTGAAAGTAATGACGACGACGCCCAACCATTTATGCAAGTCGAGAAGCCAAGCTGGCCGGTCCATCCCACGAAGAATTCGAGTTGTCAGAAGCACTCCCCACAAAATGGTGAACAGCAAAAGTACCCATGCAATGTTTGCCGATGCTCGTGTGAGATCCCAGTAAATCGAGCCAATCACAACTCGAACTCCTTCCAAGATTCTGTTGAGTAGCGGCTCCCGTTGTCGTCGACGATGAGGGCGGTCAGATTGTTTTGAGTCATGGCGGCACGGGGAGATGATGCCAACATCACGTATTTGGTCCACACCTCTGCCCATCGAGCCTCGCCCGCAATCACTGAGCACATGCGGCAATGAGACTCGCTGTTGTCAACAGAAAAGACGTGCTTCTGTGGACCAATGCCTCCTCGATATCGTGCATCAATCGACGAAGTTGCAATTGCTCCGTTTATGAGCGAGATAGTCGAAACGGTGTCAGATGCGCCAAGCGAGACAACGTCAAAGTTCCAACTTTCGCGTGCCGATGGTGCTGATGCTACGCGTGCATCGCCACCGAGGTTGACCGAAACGGATTGAGCGCCCAGTGCAAGAAGGTGCTCCACGACAAGGTCTGCTGAAAAACCTTTTCCGACGCCGCCGGCGTCAAGGGTCATCGTGTCGGGAATGGAGACTTCTGCATCTGAAACAATTGTGATGTCATTGAGATGATTCCAGATCATTGCACTTGCGGGAATATCGCATCTTTTGTCGTCGACTAGTGACAAGACATCGTGTAGCTCGCGATGTCTCGGCAACAATGTCGGATTGTAGAGACCATCTGTCGCTGTGTGAGCACGTTTCATAAACGTGATCAGGTCAATTGTGGAGGGATCAACAACGATCGATCGGCCTTGTGCATGGTTGAGGCGAGAAAGGTCAGAAGTTGGGATAAACCGTGACCACAACATTTCGTAACGATTGAGGAGCGAGAATGCTTCTTCGATCAGGCGTCGAGGATCGACAGCATGAACCGTGACAGTCGCGGTGACTCCCATGACACGTCGTGTTTCTTGGTGACCGAGAAGAAGCACTCCACCTGCCATCAGTTTGAACCGCTACTTTTCTGATTCTTCCAAGATGAGTTGCCATTTCCAGGTGTTGCCACTGGAACATCAATGACGACTTCTTGTGTTGCTGCAGGTTGCGGTGCGGCATTTTGTGTTGCTGCAGCTTGCGGTGTGGCAGTTTGTAACGGTGTTTGAACTGCCTTGGTTGAAGCTGATGCCTTCGGAGCAGGTTGAGGTGTTGGAGCCGTTTGCGCGTTGACCTGACCAGAGAGCTCAACCGAGGTGCTGTGAGTCATTGAAGTAAGTGTTGGGTCGACAGATGTTCCTACGTCTTTCTTCTGTGCAAGGTCAGCAAATGCGTATCCGGTAGTCATTCCGAGCATTGCCGTGGTCGAGAGCCCGACCGTCAGAATTTGGCCGAGCGTGCAGGCGAGCGCCGCTTCGACTTTGGTCCATTCACCTTCTTCTGGGGGGATTCCACATTCGGCTCTCGGTGTGCCTCAGGTGACTTAGGGAGGAGTGGATCGTTAATCATTAGTCGTCGTCTCTTTCATATTCGTCATCATCGTGATCGTCTTTGTATTCACGTTCGTAGGAGTCGTCTTCATCTTCGTTTTCTGATTCGACAAAGACCTTGATTTCACCGTTGACAAGTCGAGCCTTGAAC
>JBEDHS010000130.1:0-2842 GCA_041173945.1 Actinomycetota bacterium | reverse complement strand
CCGTATAATAAATGCTGCTGCGGCCGTCCATCATTGTCATGGTTGGTCTGGATTTATAAATGCAAATGGCAAACGCACAGAATTAGGTGAACGATTAGCCCTGTCATGGCGCAATCCTCTTCGAGTTGCACCGCATACTGAGCTGTCTCCTCCTATGGATTGATGCGTGAATTTTAGAAGTAAAATTTTGATTCCAAAGAAACGCGAGACGAATGTCAGTTCCGCCATTACGGCTCGCATTAAGAGTCGTCGTCGATGAATCGCGTTATCTCAACACGAATCCGTTGAGATGAATTTGCTCAGCAGAGCTTTTCGGAAAAGTCGATTTCGGTCGTAATCAGGTACTCATCGGTTGTGTCGGTGACACAGGAATTCACTCCGTAGCCGGTGTGTCGATTCGCCTCCACCACAATCAATCGTCCATCTTCAATTGCAGCCGCCATGTTTCGGGTACTTGCCAGTGGAGTTGCGGCATCGCCAGTTACTCCAATCACAAGAATGGGTCCAGCACCTTGGCCCGTAATCGCAATTCTTTGGTCAGCCTCGGCTGGCCAAAATACGCAGACATACCCACCAACAAAACCGGGGTAGAGAAGCGGTGCCACTTCTTGGAACTTGGGTATGTGGCTGTCCGACTCTTCAACTGATTGTGGGCCAGGGTCATCGACACATGAGATAGCAAGGAACGCTTCGAGTTCATTGCCGTACGTTCCATCAAAACCGCGTTGGTAGTAGTCATCAAACAAATCCAACAATCCGGATCCGTCACCGTTTTGTGCACTCGCAAGAGCATCTTCAAGTGTCGGCCACATCGTCGATGAATACATCGCCATCGCAACTGCTGTTTGCAATACAGCTTGATTGACAGGCGCACGATCACTTTCCACAACAAGAGGATTTTCGTCCAGTGATTCCGTCAGTCGCTCGAAGGCAGCGCGTGCATCTCCATTGTTGTGAAATACACAGGTCGAATCATTCGAACATCGTGTGAGAAACTTGGTGAATTCGTTTTCAAATCCACGTGCTTGATCGAGCCCTGCTTGGACATAATCTGCTCCAGGGTCGGTTGCGCCATCGAGTACTGCTGCGCGAACTGTTTCGGGGAAAAGCGTCGCCCACGTTCCTCCTAATTCGCTGCCGTAGGAAAAGCCGAAATAGCTGATCTTGTCTTCTCCCAAAGCTTCACGTATAGCGTTCATGTCGCGCGCTGAATTATTGGTGGAGACGTACGGCAAGATGTCGCCGTTGCTTTCTTTGCATTTGGCAGCAAAGTCTGACGATGCATCAATCATCGTTTGCTTTTCCGCATCGTTGGATGGTGTGGGGTCGATGGTGAAGTACTTGTCGTAATCCTCAATGCAGTCGATTGCCGGAGTTGACCAACCGGTGCCACGTGGATCCCACCCCACAATGTCAAACACGTTGAGAAGGCGTTCGCTGAGATACGACGAGGCATTTTCTGCAATTGTCGTTCCACCAAAACCGGGGCCACCAGGGTTGACAAGTAGTGATCCAATACGTTGCGATCGATCATCGGCGGGTCGCATCACAAGGCTGAGCGTAAATTGACCGATTGAGGGATTTTCATAATCAAATGGAACATCCAACGTGCCACAGAGCAGTTCATACTCAATGTCGTCAGTGCATGGCTCCCACTCAATTTTCTGGTCTTGACCAATCACCGAGGTGGTGGATGGCGTAGTACTTGTAGAGGAACATCCGGCCAAGAGAACAGCGACAAATGCGATCCGAGAGAGCGTGCGTGTCACCCAAATGAGACTAGAGCCACGTTCGCCCGTAGCCTCTATGAAATGCGAATGGGACCTCACATGCTTTTGCCATCCGATGCAGATGCTGTGAAAGGTGCGCGAATGAAGCGCGATTCACTGCGACGTGCGTGGCAGTTCTCTGCGCCATATAAATGGCACATTTTCGGCTTTCTGGCTGCGATTGTCGGAGCAGCAGCCTTGGCTCTCGCTCCTCCCTTGTTGTTTCGGGCAATCTTGGACCGAGCGATCCCAGAGGGAAATCGTGGTCTCATTACCACGTTGGCTGTTGTTCTGGTTATTGCCGCAATCGGCGATGCCATTTTGGCCATCGTTCAACGTTGGTTAAGTTCCACAATTGGTGAAGGACTTATCTACGACTTACGAGTGGCCCTTTTCGACAAAGTTCAACGAATGCCAATCGCCTTTTTCACGCGAACTCAAACAGGGGCTTTGATTAGTCGATTGAACAGTGATGTTGTCGGTGCACAGACTGCGGTCACCTCAACTTTGGGAAGCGTGGTGTCCAACATTGTTGTGCTCGTGACGACATTGACAGCGATGCTTATTCTCGAATGGCGTCTGACCTTGTTGTCACTGGTGGTGCTTCCACTCTTTATTGCACCCGCGAAACGAGTGGGAACGAAATTGGGAATGATCGCGCGCGAACAAATGGAACTGAATGCTCAGATGAATACTCAGATGAGCGAGAGATTCAATGTCGCTGGAGCGATGATCGTGAAATTGTTTGGCCGTCGTGAACGTGAAGTGGATGTGTTTGCACATCGTGCTGCCGGAGTACGTGACACGGGAATCAAATCCGCGTTGTATGGCAGAGTGTTTTTTGTTGCACTTGGTCTGGTCGGGGCGATGGGCGCGGCCGCAATTTATGGAATTGGCGCTCATCTGGTTGTCTCTGGAGGAATCAGTGCGGGAACGTTGGTTGCGATGGCTGCGTTTGTGCAACGCATCTACCAACCATTGACGGGTCTCACCAATGCCCGTGTTGAAGTGATGACAGCATTTGTGTCATTCGATCGTGTTTTTGAAGTTCTTGATGCGCCTGTTGCCATCTA
>JBEDHS010000129.1:0-5505 GCA_041173945.1 Actinomycetota bacterium | reverse complement strand
CCATCCACAAGCGAACAGGTTATGTGATGGCGCCAGTTCTCTTGAGGCTCTACAACATCTGTACGGCGATGACAGCCGCGACTTTCTTTTCGTACCTGTGCAGCCTCAACAACAGCAGTTGCAATCGTCAACATGTTCGTGGCTTCGAATGCTTTTCTCGTCGGCACGATGTCAGATGACGAGTTTTCGGCAATCGTGCCCAAGATCTCTTGTGCAGTTTCCAGACCGTCGGGGGTTCGCAACACTCCGACATAACGCGACATCGCAGATCGCAAAGCATTGCGGTGATACGAATCGATCAATTCGCCAGCCACATCGTCTTCGCGTACTTCGACACGTTCGGGAAGTTTCCAACTGAGATTTCGTCCCACGCGAGTTCCTGCCACCACACCCTCAGTCAAACTGTTGGACGCCAATCTGTTCGCACCGTGGACTCCCGTGCATGCTGCTTCGCCAACAACAAACAAACCCGGCAATGATGTCACGCCATCCAACGTTGCTTTCACTCCCCCGCAGACATAGTGAGCAGCCGGTGCAACCGGAATCAATTCGCGCACTGGATCAATTCCGACATTCAAACACGATGCCGTAATGGAGGGGAAACGCTCTTCAAAATTTTCGATTCGTCGCGCATCGAGATAGACGTGATCATGAACGCCTGCGGGCGCTTGGGCCATACGTTCACTAATGGCAGCTGCGACGACGTCGCGAGGAGCCAGATCTTTTTGCGGATGAACACCATCCATCACTCGCTTGCCCGCTGCGTCCACGAGAAATGCACCTTCGCCACGGACTGCTTCTGAAATCAGTGCTTGTTGGCCTGTGGCATCTGGTCCACTCCACAACACAGTGGGATGGAATTGAATGAACTCAATATCGACTGCTTCTACCCCTGCACGTAATGCGAGCGCGATTCCATCGCCTGTCACCGCTGGTGGGTTCGATGTCGATGCATACACCTGCCCGTAGCCACCTGTTGCAATCACCACGGCACTTGCATGAACAACGCCAACACTTTGCACAGCGCCACTTCTGTCAAGCATTGCAACACGCACACCAGCAACCGCGCGTTTGCCATCTGTGCGAAGACCTGTCACAAGATCGAGTGCGAATGCTCGCTCGACAACTTGCACACCAGCAAGACGCACAGACTCATCCAAGGTGCGCTGCACTTCTGCTCCGGACTGGTCACCGCCGGCGTGCACGATTCGACGATGTGAATGTCCACCTTCGCGAGTGAGTGCGATCTCTCCCGTCGCTTCCCCCGGATCGAATGCGGCCCCTAATTCCATGAGATAACGAATCGCGGTCGGTGCCTCGTCCACCAAGGTGCGCACAGCACTTTCATCACACAGCCCAGCACCGGCGGCCAAGGTGTCGGCCACGTGGTTCTCGAGAGAATCGTTCGGATCAAGCACCGCTGCCAATCCGCCTTGAGCCCAGTTGGTGCTTCCTGCATCCAAGGTGTCTTTGGTTACCAGAATCACTTCGCGTACTGGTCGAGCAGCCAATGCCGCCGATAGTCCTGCTGCCCCAGAGCCCAGTACCACAACGTCGGTCTCCACCGACCATGTCGGTTCCGGCGCCGCTAACTGACGAGGAAGACGTCTACTCGCCGACACGAGAAGGCGTGCCGATCGCAATCATGCGCTCCACTGATGCACGCGCGCGGTCGGCGATATCACGTGGAACATCAACCACATCAGTGCCATGAACCAATGCATGTTCAAGTTTTTCGGGCGTAATCATCTTCATGTATTTACACACCGCGGCACGGTTGACAGGTTGAAAATCAGTTGTCACATTCACTTTGCGCAACTGATGCAACATTCCTGTCTCGGTGGCAACGAGAACTTTCTTTGCTTTTGTTGCACGCGCCGCATCCAACATGCCTCCAGTCGACAAAATGTGAGTGCGCTCTTTGGGAACGATTCCTTCCGACGCTAAATACATCGCACTTGTTGCACATCCGCATTCAGGGTGAACGAACAATTCAGCATCAGGCTCGGCTGCAACCATGGCTTTCAATTCAGAACCATTGATGCCAGCGTGCACGTGACACTCACCCATCCAGATATGCATGTTGGTGCGCTTGGTCATCCGTTGCACATGAGCGCCCAAGAACTGATCGGGGCAAAACAGAATGGGTGTGTCCTCGGGAATTGATTGAACCACTTCAACCGCATTGGAACTTGTGCAACAAATGTCGGTCTCGGCTTTGACGGCGGCAGTCGTGTTGACATAACTGACCACCACAGCACCAGGATGTTGCGACTTCCACTCGCGTAACTGATCAGCGGTGATGGTGTCGGCCAACGAACAGCCCGCACGCTCATCGGGGATAATCACTGTCTTGTCGTACGACAAAATCTTTGCGGTTTCGGCCATGAAATGAACGCCGCAGAAAATAATTGTTGATTGCGGAACCGTCGCCGCCACACGCGACAAGGCGAGAGAGTCCCCGACGTGATGGGCGACATCTTGAATCTCGGGAACTTGATAGTTGTGGGCCAAGATGACTGCATCTTTTTCAACTGCGAGAGCTCGAATGCGTTCTGCCCATTGTGGGTCGACGGGGGAAGTCACGCATTAAAGGCTAGGCGCGCAACATCTCTTTTGCGCCTTTGTGAAATCCTGCACGTACCCGAGGGAGAAATGCGTCGAGTAACGGGAACGGAATTGTCTATGACGACGATGGAAGATTGACCGGTGGGTCAAACCAGAAATGTGTGATCGCCTCTGCTAACGACCCTGTCGCAGACCCAGGGTCCGAGACGATGTCATCGGGTTGGTCGGCAAAGCGCAAAACACTCGCCACGCCGTGGTCGGCAACAACCACAACAAGTCGAACACGTCGACGCAAAGCGTGTTCACTCGGTGCTCCTTCTACTGTTCCGTCTGGCCCGAGTGGCGCTGCCCAACCTGTAGTCACGATCGCTGCGGCATCAAACATTCGCGCTAGTGCACTCGAGGGTGAATCGAGAAGTTCATACACATCGGGATGTTGGGCAAGAAAGCACATATTGGGTTCATCGGCTGGTCGGCCCGCACAGTTGATTCCGTACAATCGCGCACCCGCCATTTCGAATGTGTCGATGAGAACATGAATTTTCTCTTCGACACCAATAGCAATAGAGGTGATTTCGGGAAGAACGTCAACAGGTTGTGGAATGTCTTGATTCATGGACCCGATGTGGACTGTGTGCCACATCGAGTGGAATCACCTATGAGACAAGAAAGTCAGAGAGTTGTCGTGCGCCTTTCACAACAACCGCGCCAAATTTCGCACCTGGATTGGGGCCCATGCGCTCCAGGGGTCCCGACACGGAAAGAGCGGCAATTACATCACCATGTGCATCGATAACAGGAGCACTCACAGAAGCCACTCCTTTCACGCGTTCTTCCACCGATTCAATCCACCCCGCAGCACTCAATCGAGAACCGGTTAACACTTTTCCTGCCGAGCCGCGATGCAACGGAAATAGTGACCCTTCGGGAACAATCCAGCGCAAACCATTCGGAGACTCCAACGACACAACACATCGACGACCATCGGTCTCGGGAACAAAGACCTGCACGCTCTCGCCCGTGCGATCGCGAATCTGAGTTGCAACGTCACGTGCAAACAGCAAGAACGGAAACTGCTGAGTTGCTGCTCGTCCCAGACCGGCAAGCGTCGGACCCAAGCAATAATCGCCAGAATCGTTTCTGCGCACTGCCCCGTGATGTTCCAACGCGGTCAACAATCGATGACTTGTCGCGCGTGGAATCTGTGTGCGCTCGACAACTGCCGCCAGAGAAAGCGGACCGGCCACGAGCGCATTCAGCACCGCGAACCCCTTGTCGAGTACACCAACTCCTGATACGCTGTCCATTAATTGGGAACTATATCCCACATATTGAGACAATCACGTCTGTTCTTGTGAAAGGTCAACAGAATGTCCACTCCAATGACTCTCCCCCAAAAAGTGTGGGACCAACACGTTGTTCATCAAGCAGAAGGTGAAGCGGACCTGTTGTACATCGACCTTCACCTCGTGCACGAAGTGACAAGCCCACAAGCATTTGATGGCTTACGTCTTACCGGTCGCACAGTGCGCCGACCCGATCTGACCGTTGCCACCGAAGACCACAACGTACCGACCGAAAACATCCACATGCCGATTGCAGATCCCATTTCTGCTCGCCAAGTGCAAGTGCTTCGCGACAACGCCAAAGAATTTGGTTTCACACACTTCCCCATGGGCAATGATCACCAAGGAATTGTGCATGTGATTGGACCAGAACAAGGGCGCACTCTTCCGGGAATGACCATCGTGTGCGGCGATAGCCACACGGCGACCCACGGCGCATTTGGTGCACTCGCCTTTGGCATCGGTACCAGTGAAGTTGAACACGTGCTAGCGACACAGACATTGCCGCAATCACGACCCAAGTGGATGTCAGTCACAGTCGAAGGCGACGTCCCTGAAGGCGTGACGGCTAAAGACATCATCTTGGCAATCATCGGAAAAATTGGCACAGGTGGCGGCATTGGCCACGTCATCGAATATCGCGGTTCAGCAATTCGTGCATTGTCAATGGAAGGTCGCATGACCGTCTGCAACATGAGCATCGAAGCCGGCGCGAAAGCCGGCTTGATTGCGCCTGATGAAACAACGTTTGCCTATTTGAAGGGACGCGAAAATGCACCCAAGGGTGCGGACTGGGATGCAGCGGTTGAAGCATGGAAGCAACTCCGCACCGACGATGGCGCCAAGTGGGACAAAGAAGTATTCATCGATGCCGCCACGCTGAAGCCCTATGTCAGTTGGGGAACAAACCCCGCTCAGGTGTTGACCATCGACGGTGCAGTTCCCTCGCCCACCGATGCCGCTAGCGAAACAGAAGCCGACACCATTCGCCGCGCACTCGACTACATGGGTCTTGAACCAGGAACAAAGATTCGCGACATCGCTGTCGACACCGTGTTTATTGGTTCATGCACCAACGGCCGCATCGAAGATATTCGCGCTGCAGCCGCAGTGTTCAAAGGTCGAAAGGTGTCGGTGAAACGAGCCATGGTGGTGCCTGGTAGTCACGCGGTGCGCGCTCAAGCAATCGCTGAAGGACTCGACAAGATCCTCATCGACGCAGGCGTGGATTTCCGTGAACCAGGTTGCTCGATGTGTTTGGCGATGAACCCCGACAAACTCGCACCCGGCGAACGCGCTGCAAGCACGAGCAATCGCAACTTTGAAGGACGTCAAGGTCGAGGTGGACGCACTCACCTCGTATCGCCAGCGGTCGCTGCTGCAACAGCAGTTGCCGGACATTTCGCAACCCCAGGAGATCTGTCATGAAATCTGTACGCATCCTCACCGGCCGCGGTGTGCCCCTGAAGCGCAGCGACGTCGACACCGACCAAATCATTCCTGCCGAATGGTTGAAGCGAGTGGAACGAACCGGGTTTGAAGCAGGATTGTTTTCCACCTGGCGTGACGACCGCAACTTTGTGTTGAACGA
>JBEDHS010000128.1:0-6259 GCA_041173945.1 Actinomycetota bacterium | reverse complement strand
AGAATTGGAAAAACGCAATTGTTACGGCAGCAGAGACAGACACAGTGTTCCTCAATCGTTTTAGTCGACCAGGCTTGCGTGCCCTTCGCACCGAAAGAACAACGGCCTTAGAACGCGAAGAGAGTGTCGGCATGGATCAGTTTGCTCGAACACAAGAGGTGTACTTCGGCGGCGACTTGGAAGCTGGTATCGCTTTGACCGGCCAAGTTGCCGGTCGTATCACGTCTGTTCTTTCTGTTGAAGAGATCATTTTCGACACCGTTCGACAATGTCGCGACAGAATCAACGAACTCGCAAGTATCAACGAAAAGGGACTCTGATAATGAAAGTTGCACTCACTATCAATGATCATCTTCGTCGTGGCGAACAGGTCTATGGCGATCGCCTCGCGGTGATTGATGAACCGGATCAACCAGCCGAATCGTGGGGTTCTGTGACGTACCGTCAACTTGCTGAACTGGCTCGTCGTCAAGCCCGAGGGCTGGACGACTTGGGTGTGCCGGTGGGAGCGCGAGTGGCTGTCGTTAGTCAAAATTCGGCGCGACTTCTGACGTCGTTTTTTGGTGTGAGTGGATCTGGTCGAGTGCTGGTGCCGATCAATTTTCGTCTCGCCGCAGAAGAAGTGGCGTACATCATTGAACACTGCGGTGCAGATGTACTGATTGTTGATCCAGAATTGGAAGAGACGTTGTCATCAGTGACAGCTCGTCATCGTTTCACCATTGGTGCCGAGTCGGACGCTGTCTTGTTTCCAGCATCACAAGATTGTGCTACTTGGGAGCCAGATGAGAATGCAACTGCGACAATCAACTACACAAGTGGAACGACTGCTCGACCGAAAGGTGTGCAACTGACCCACAGAAGTTTTGGGGGTGAACTCTGCTGTTTTTGGTTGGCAATTGGGAGTGAACGACCGCGATACCTATCTGCATACGCTGCCTCAGTTTCACGTGAACGGTTGGGGAATGGTGTATGCGGTAACCGCAATGGGTGGCACTCACGTAATTTTGCGCAAAATAGATGGCGCAGAGATCTTGCGTCGAATAGATGAACACGATGTCACGTTGTTATGTGGTGCTCCCGCGGTGGCGAACATGATCTTGGACGCCAAGGCCCAACATTCGTCGCCGACAGGTCGAGACCGAGTCCGGATGGTGGTGGCTGGTGCACCGCCACCCACAAAAACCATTGAGCGAATTGAAACCGAATTGGGCTGGGAGTTCATCCAAATTTATGGATTGACCGAGACGTCTCCATTGCTCACGATGAATAGGACTCGTCGCGAATATGACGACATGTCGTCCACAGAAAGAGCGAGTCGACTCGGAGCTGCTGGTGCTCCTGCATTTGGTGTCGAGATTGCCACAAATTCAGAAGGTGAAGTACTCGCACGAGGAAACACGGTGATGGAGGGGTACTGGAATCAGCCAGAAGAGACAGCCAAAGTGATTCGTGATGGGTGGTTCCACACGGGAGATGGTGGATATGTGGCAGAGAACCACATCTTGACTATCTCAGACCGAAAGAAAGATGTGATCGTCTCTGGTGGCGAAAATGTGTCATCGATTGAAGTGGAAGACGCAATCTTTTCTCATCCTGATGTGGCCGAAGTTGCTGTCATCGGAATACCTGATGAAAAGTGGGGCGAATTGGTGCGTGCGTTAGTCGTGAAAGCCGAAGGCTCTTCACTGAGCGAAGAGGACGTTATAGCGCATGTGCGCACCAAACTTGCGGGGTACAAGTGTCCGAAGCGCGTTGAATTCAGAACTGAATTGGCTCGAACTGCCACGGGAAAGCTCCAGAAATTCAAATTGCGCGAGCCGTACTGGAAAGGTTTTGAGCGCAAAGTGAACTAAGTTGAGGCAATGGACGATCTCGCAATTCTGACTGAACTTGAACCAGAGGCTGAACGTCTCTTGAATCGTCATCTTGAATCGGCTGAAGAGTGGTACCCACATGAACACGTTCCCTGGGAGCGTGCACAACGTCTCGTGGAAGAAGGCTTCACGTATGGTCGTGACAGCCTTCCAGAAGGAGTGAGATCGGCACTGCTGGTGAACCTTCTCACCGAGGACAATCTCCCGTGGTACACACGCACGATTTCGCGAATGTTTGGCGGAAACTCCGCATGGGGTGAGTGGGCGCAACGTTGGACCGCAGAAGAAGGTCGCCATGCGATCGTGATGCGCGATTACATCACGGTGAGCGGTCTGGTGGAGCCACATGAACTCGAAGACGGTCGCATGGCGCAGGTCAGCAAGGCAATCGTTCCCGAACCCCCAGGGGCAGCAGACGGTATGTGTTATGTCGCAGTTCAGGAACTTGCAACACGAATCTCACACCGAAACACCGGCACCATGCTTGATGACAAAGTGGGTTACGACGTGATGATGAAATTGTCATCTGATGAAAATCGTCATCACCTGTTTTATCGAGACCTGGTCTCGAAGTTGATCGAGCTTGATGCATCAACAGCAGTGGAAGCATTAGAGAGGCAAGTCGTCGGTTTTGCGATGCCAGGCGTGGGTATCCCAGGTTTTGCCGAGCATTCGCGTGCAATCGCTCAGGCAGGTATCTATGACTTTGCGATTCATCATGAACGCATCATCGTGCCTTTAGTGCTTCGTCATTGGGCGATTGACAAATTGGAAGGTCTGAGCGCTTCTGCTGAAAAGGCTCGCGAATCGTTGCTGCGTCATATCGAGCGAGTGGGCAAAGTGGCCAAACGCCAAGCCGATCGCCGAGCAACACTTGCTTCAGCTGAGGCTTCCTAGTACTCGCTCACCCCTCGGGGTGAAAATGAACTTTGATTGCACCTGAGCGCTTGTCCTTGGCGACGCGAAACGCTTCGACGGCGTCTTCTAGTGAGAATGTGTGAGTCACCAGCGCCGAAGTGATGTCTCCATGACGCGCGAGGAAGTCGACTGCCTCACGGAAGTCGTCGTGTTCGTCTGTATGGCCATAAAAAATTGATGGGACGATTGCAATTTCTTTCATCATGACTGAATTGTTCAATGTCACAGGTTCCCAGAACATGCCAAATTCGATCAGAGTTCCGCCTGGTCGTGTTGAATTCACGCAGGTATCAAAACTGCTTTGTGTGCAGACCGCATCAAACGTGATGTCATAATCAGTACGCGGAGTATCGGTGGAGTGCACCGACAGTTTTTCGGCAGCTGCGTGTTGATGTTGATGACGTGCCACGATGTCCACCTCTGCGCCGCGATCACGCAGAACAGCAGCAGTCAATAATCCGATTGATCCGGCGCCAACAACAAGAGTGCGCATCCCAGGGATGACATCGGCGTTGTTGATTCCATGAATGACGACGGCAAGCGGCTCAACGAGGCCCACCGATGTGGGTGATACCTCTTGAGGAACCTCGTACAGACGGTCGGGGTGGACTAGTGCGTACTGTGCAAGTCCACCGTCTGTGGCGAGCCCGTACAACGAACTGCCTGCTTCGCTGCATGTTTGACTGTGGCGCCGCAGACATGATGGACATGCACCACATTCGCCAGTTGGTCGTACCGCGACGAGTCGACCATCTGTGGTGTAGCCACCATATTCGTGTCCGAGAACCACACCTTCAAGTCCAAAATCAATCATGTGGAGATCACTGCCACAGATTCCCGACGAAGTCACGCGAATCAATTCACCGTCTCCACTTGGGACGTCGCGGTCAACTATTTCAATGGCCTTTTGTCGACTTGTTACTGCACGCACGACGTCACTCTAGTGACTCTGCTTGTGGCTCTGGTTCTTGCTGTGATTCTTGATTGGGTTCTGAATCGGGTGTCGCCTCGGGCGACGGCGGAGCAAGCGTCGTTGTAGTCGTGGTTGTTGTTGTCATGTTGTACAACGCGGTCGCCCACGTTCTGAGAGATCTCAACATGAAGGTACTTCGTAGGCGATAAGCCGAAACGTTGAGATGCACGCCATCGCCTGGGAAACGATTCTTTCGATTTGGTGTAAAGAATTTATCCCAGTCGGCGATTGTCAAATTGGGCCATCGTTCAGTAGCCAGTTGAAGTTGACGGTTGAATCTCACTCCACGGGCGCGCCAATCTCGTCGAGTTGTGGAGTATTCAAGATTGAGCCACAAGACAGGTCGACCATTTGCTGCCTTCATGACCTCATCGATAAGGCGAGCGGGATACCATTTCTCACGTCGAGACATCATGTCGTTGGTGCCCAACGCGACAAGAATCGCAGTGTTTACCTTCAACTTCTTTCGTTGGATAATGCGAGCACCAGTCATCGCGCTTCGACCGACGACTGCATCGACGACCGTCGTTTTCCAAAGATTGGTCGCCTTAAGTTTTTGCGGGAATTGAGCAAACAACGACGAGCCGAAGGTCAAACTGTCGCCAATCACGTATAAGTGATGAGTCTTGGGTATCGCACTTGATATGTCACTCGTTGCGCTTCCCGCCGATGGCGCGACAAACAGAGATAACCCCAGAACGGCAACCAATGCGCAGGCTTTGAATCGTGTTCGGGGGTTCACCTTTCTATTCTGGCATTCCAGGTTGACCCTTATTTGGTCACGTTGTCGAGCCAGGTGTCACGATTTTGTATCTCGGCTATTCCCTGCGGGATGAATTCAGCGTCAATGGGACGGAAAAAATGGTATCCCTGTGCCTTGACACAATTCATCGACAACAGCAATCGCATCTGTTCGTCGGTCTCCACTCCTTCTGCAATCACATCCGCACCGAGTGCTGTCGCCATTGCGATGATCGTGCGAATCAACATTGACGATTCGGAGTCCTGAGCGACACGTTGCACGAATGATCGGTCGATTTTGATTGAATGAATCGGAAAGTGCTGAAGGACTGAGAGAGAAGAGTACCCGGTTCCAAAATCGTCAACTGCGATTCTGACGCCTAGACCGGCGAGTGATTTCATAGCAGTTAAAGCCTGCGATGCGTCTGTAATCATGACCGACTCGGTGACTTCGAGAAGTAGTTGGTCTGGAGTGATTGAACTATTTCGAAGAGCGTCTCGTACGTGTGAGATGAATTCGGGATCGTGTAGTTGTTTGGCTGAAACGTTGACACTCATCGTTGTGGCCGGCGTGACAACGCCCGTGGTGATCCATGAACTGAGTTGCTGCAATGCGTCATTGATGGCCCATGTACCAAGTGGAACAATTACTCCCGTCTCTTCAGCGATCGGGATGAATTCTGCCGGCGGAACACTCTCTGAGTCTTTGTTCCATCTCATGAGGGCTTCAAAGCCAACAACAACGCCGAGGGTCATATCAACGATTGGTTGAAACACCAGTCGTAGTTCTTGTCGTTCCAATGCGCGATACAACGATGTTTCAACATCGAGTCTTTTGGTCACCAGGTCGAGCATGGTGTCGTCAAATAAGGCAATGCAATTTCGCCCTGCATCTTTTGCTCGATACATCGCGGTATCGGCATGGCGTAATAACTGGTCGGCCGTCAAGTCCATCCCCTTGGGGGCATAGGCGACGCCGATGCTTGCGGTAACGAACATGTCACCGCCAGAGGTTG
The DNA here is from genome assembly GCA_041173945.1 of Actinomycetota bacterium. Classification (GTDB taxonomy): domain Bacteria; phylum Actinomycetota; class Acidimicrobiia; order Acidimicrobiales; family Ilumatobacteraceae; genus UBA2093. The sequence continues at coordinate 734 of JBEDHS010000128.1, read as the reverse complement.
GTACAGGAGTACGCAGTGAGTCGAGAATCTTCTCAGCGAGAAGCACTGACTGAGTGGGGCTCTCTGTTGTGGGGTCGAGAACGACAAATTCGTCTCCCGAGATTCGTGCGACAGTGGCTGTGTCGGGGGCCGACAAAAGGAGTCGCGATGCAACATGAGTGAGAACATTGTCTCCAGTCGAATGCCCCAGGCTGTCGTTGATGTTTTTGAAACGGTCGACGTCAATGAAAAGAACCGTTGGTCTCTTGTTGCTGATCCATGAATGCTGTAAAGCGGTTGAAATATGTTCCAACATCAATATTCGGTTCGGTAGTCCTGTGAGTGAATCCGTGAGAGCGCTACGCATCAGATTGTTCTGGGCGATTGCGTTTTCTCGAATCGACTGAATCACTCGTGCCATGACAACTATGACAAGCAATGTCACAGATATGGATCGAATCACTCTGTCCTGAAAATCGAAGGGGTCCGTGACGGTTATCAGTACGACGGGGGAGATGAGAGCCAAGGAGATCGTGGCGAACCGATAAAGCAGTGGCGTGCGTGCTGTGGGTGACGGCGCCGCAATGAGCGCGTGGGAGGCCGGATGCAGCAACGCCGAGGCGGCGAAGATCAGTGCAAGCATGAAAGGGATCGCGTAATCACTTTGCGTGATATCGAAATCTTGGCGAAATGACAGTGACCGCATGATGATGCCGACCAAGGCCGAGAGCACAGACAATGCGAGCATCGCCAAC
>JBEDHS010000127.1:0-24135 GCA_041173945.1 Actinomycetota bacterium | reverse complement strand
TGATGTACCACGAATTTGCGTGACGTTTGCGCGCTCTTTTTGGGATGACCCAGTGATGAGATGGCTCTTCCCCGATGATGAAGTTTTCGCGGACGGCACGGTGATGATCGATTTCTTCCGGCGACTCCTTGCACACAATGCAAGTGTGGTGACACCGGATGTTGTCGGGTTCTCATTGTGGATCCCGCCAGGTAGGCCCGATGTTGATGTGGAACCCAGGTCAACAGAGATGCCCTCTGATGAGTTGATCACCAAGTTTGTTGCACTGCGTGAAGCGCTTGCAACACATACGCCACAGGAGAACCACTGGTATCTACAGATGGTGGGAACGCACCCCGATTGGCAAGGTCGTGGAATCGGAACATCGTTGATCAACGAGGGTCTGTCGTGGGCAGCGCGTGATGGGCTTGGCGTGTATCTGGAGACAGAGACAGTCGAGAACGTTGCGTACTACCGACATCTTGGCTTTGAGGTTCGGTCAGAATGGGATGTTGCAGCAGGTGGACCTCACATGTGGGGCATGTGGCACCCAGCCAGGTAGGGAGAGACAATGGGAACAAATAACAAGGCTCACATTTCGCCCTCTGGTGAAAATGATCGCGCGAAGCACTTTCCTAAAATTGAGGAAAAGTATGGACGTCCCATGGCGTATTGGTTTGCGCAGCTCTCCGAATTGGGAGATGCAAAATATCCCGATCAAATTTCTCTTCTCCGTGAAAAATTCGAATTCACTCAGGCACATGCCAATGCGGTGGTGATGTATCACCGCGGGTCAACAACAACCCGTCGACACGATTCAGTTGATGAACTTCTTTCGTCTCTTGGTCAGCAACACGAGAAACTGACAAGAGAGATACTGAACGTCATTACACAAAAGTTCCCACAACTTGAACCTGTGGTCGCATGGAATCAGCCGATGTTGAAATACGGCAAGGATTATGTGATTGGAATCTCTGCGTCGAAAAATCATCTCACCATCGGTCCATGGGGGAATGATGTCGTTGGTCAGTTCTCTGCTGAGTTAGAGGGTCTTAAGACCAACAAGAAGACTTTTCAAGTTCCGTTGAATTGGAAAATAAATAAGACTCTTCTTCACCGGATTGTTCAATTCCGACTTAACGAGATCACATAACTGACGAGGTCTACATGAACCGACAAAAATTTAATTGTCTCACATGATTCGACGTTTGATTGACACCGATGTCCCTGCGGTTGTCGAAATGGGGATTCGAGCATGGACTCCCGTATTTCCCCACATTGAGTCCAGTTACGGATCGGAACTGTATGGAGTGATGGTGCATGATCCTGTGGAGAATCAACGACATGCAATCGATGGTGTGTGTCGAGACGACAGTGTCAATGTTTTTGTTGCGGAAAACGACAACGCCATTGTGGGATTCGCTGCGATCAAAGGAGCTCGAGGCGATCAGATTGCAGAGGTCTACATGATCGCCGTTGACCCAGGCGCACAACGGCACGGAATAGCACGCCAATTAATGGAAGCGTCAGAGCAGTATGCGAGAGAGAACGGAATTTCTATTGTAATGGTGGAAACTGGCGCCGATGAAGGGCATGGACCAGCTCGTGAGTTGTATTCGTCTTGCGGATATCACCATGTAGAAGTTGCGCGTTATTTCAAAATTGTGAATTAGAAATGGTCAGGCCGTAAAACCTGAGCTGGAGTCACCCAGGCAACGACTGCGTATTTTTCAAAATAGTCACGTGAGAGCATCTCCATAATTTGCTGTGCGACGCGCTCAGTCACCACTGTTTCGAGACGGATACTTTGACCTGTCAACTCAAGTGAGCGATTACCAGCGATTCCTTCACCTTTCACATGTCCGAGCGAGTATCCCTTCGCGCCCGACTTTTTCACATCATCGATGAGTTTCTGCTCAATCACAGATTCGGCGACGATGGTGACAAGTTGACGTTGTTCCAATGCCATTTTGGGGTGTCCTAACTCAATGCCTCTGCTATCGCGATGTACAAAGGAATTCCTACGACGAGATTAAAGGGAAAAGTCACTCCGAGCGAGGCTGTCACATACAAACCCGGGCTTGCTTTAGGTAAAGCAATTCGCACGGCTGCAGGAGCTGCGATATAAGACGCACTCGCAGCCAAAGTTGCAAGAACTGCAATCCCTCCCGTGGAGAGCCCTACAATGCTTCCGATAACTGCACCGATACTTCCGTTGATGATGGGGATCACGATTGCCAGGAGCAACACCATCAGCCCAGCCGTTCGAACATCACGGAGCCGCTCTGCGGCGAGGACGCCCATCTCGATGAGAAACAGCGCCAATGCGCCTGCGAAAAGTTGAACAAAGAGACCATCTGTTGGGCGAAGTCGTTCATCGCCCACAATGACACCGATGAGAAGTCCCGCGACCAGGAGTGCAATGCTGCGTCCGCGAATGACTTCTGAAAGTCCCTCCTTCCAATTCGATTGAGCGTCTTCTTTTCGCGCCAAGAACAAGGCCACGACAATGCCCACTACCTCGAGCACTGCGAGGAGGCCGGCGACATAGCCCTCATAGGAAATATCCCGAGTCTCAAGCGAGGCGAGGACAACGGTGAAAGTGACGGCGGAAACTGAACCGTAATGTGCTGCCAACGCTGCTGAATTGGTGATGTCGACTTTTCCGAGAAGACGAAACAGCGCAAAAGCAACAAGAGGAGTAACAACTCCTAAAACAAGTGCACCGAGCAACGGTTTCCATAAATCGCCCAAGGATGATTCAGCCAGAGATCGACCGCCCTTAAGCCCGATTGCCAACAATAGAAACGTGGACAGAATCGGATACATCGAATCCGGTAGTCGGATATCGAACTTTAGAAGAGTGGCCAGAAGGGCGATCACAAACGCAACCACCGGTGCGGTAAGGAGATTGTCTGCAAGTGTTGAAGCAAGCATCACGCCACCCTCGATTTCTTCAGAAGCGGTGACACAATCGCGCGAATGCTGTGTGTCGCTTCGAGTGGATGACGAAGTGGCAGATCGAGGTTGACCGCATACGTGTTGTTGCGGCCTACCTTTGTGACATTGATGTAGCCAGACTCGGAAAGTTCATGAACGATGCGATGTACTGTGCGCTCAGTGATGCCTACTTTTATTGCGACGTCGCTAAGACGAATATCTGGCTGTTGGGCAATACAGATCAGGACGTGGGCGTGGTTTGAGAGAAACGTCCACTCAGGTGGGGAGTTGTGTTCAATTGACGTCATTCATTACATGATATATAAATCACGTATCTGATGACAAGTTTTATTCATTGTCGCCTTTGTTGAGAGCCGCAGGGCAAGCCACAGATACAGTCAGACCATGGATGTAGTTGACGCTGTATATAAGAGGACATCAATTAGACAGTTCACAAACGAACCTGTCTCTGCAGAAATGTTGCAGCAATTGCTTTCAGATGCTTCCTACGCCCCAAGCGGCGGCAATGTTCAGCCATGGCGCATATACGCGGTGGCAGGAGAGTCAATGACCCGTCTCCGTGAGTTCTTGAAAACACAGCCTCCATTAGATGCGCCTGAGTACGAAATCTATCCAGCAGGTTTGACCGAGCCGTATCGCACGAATCGATTCACTATTGGTGAGCAGATGTATGCAACCTTGGGAATTGCTCGCGAGGATAAAGAAGGACGACGTCGTCAATTCGCACACAACAACGATTTTTTTGGAGCACCTGCTGCAATCTTTTGTTACATCGATCGACAGATGGGCCCACCGCAGTGGTCTGACTGTGGCATGTTCTTGCAGACGTTCATGTTGTTGGCCACTGAAAAAGGCCTCTCAACGTGTGCTCAGGAGTACTGGTCAGTGCGTCATAAATCGGTATCCGCATTTGTGGGCGCCCCCGACAATGAGATGCTGTTTTGTGGAGTGGCCATTGGGATTGCTGATGCATCTGCTCCGGTGAACAGTTTGCGATCGGAGAGAATGCCTCTCGATCAATGGGTCACCTTTGTGTAATACCGAGCATGCCTAATGTTGTTCCATGATTGATTGGGCAACAGAGATCATCGACAAGATAGGTCTCTTAGGTGTTGCATTTCTTGTCGCACTGGAAAGTGTGGTTCCACCGATTCCCTCAGAGCTTGTGTTGTTGCTGTCGGGTTTCAATGTGGACCAGGGCAACTTCACGCTCGTGGGCGCACTTGTTGCAGCGACGGTTGGATCGGTTGTTGGTGCACTGATTTTGTACGCACTCGGCGCTTTTGTCAGCGAAGAGCGAATGATGTGGCTTCTTCATAAAGTCGGCCGATTTGTCGGCTTCACGAAAAAAGATATTGACCGTGGTTTCGAGTGGTTTGAACGCCACGGTGCGCCAGTGGTGTTTTTCGGACGACTGATCCCGCTTGTTCGCTCTGTTGTCAGTGTTCCAGCAGGTGCCGCTCGCATGCCGATAGGCCAATTTGTTTTGTGGACCACGCTGGGTAGCGCGTTATGGAACATCGTGTGGCTTGTCATTGGGCAGATTTTGGGAGACCAGTGGGAAAAAGCCGATGTATGGGCTGGAACTTTTCAACTCGTCGTACTCGTTCTTCTTGCAGTGGTCGGATTAGCACTGATTGTTCGTAATCTGCGACGGAGAAAATTCCCTCGTTAAAAATTATCCACAGTCACGAGTGGTGAATTGTTGTTGCCTATTGAAGATCGATGATTCGACACGATATCTGCAGCCACCGATCTGACTGGTCTTTGTTCGCGCCGAGCTTGAGAGCGAATATGTTGAAAAGCATCAATAAAGTCAACCTTTTCTCGTTCCGCAATGATTCCTTTTGCCTGCTCAATAGTCACTCTGCTCTCGAGCGCATTCTGTAATTGACTGGCAAGCAAATGCTCCTGCTGAATTCGGTGAGTTTGAAAGATTGCAACTGCTGCAATATCAGCGATGCCCTGCATCACCGCGATGGAATATTCGTTGAGTCGTGAATGTCGTGAACCGACCAGGTGAATGACACCGAGTGAGATTCCGTGGAGCCGTAATGGAAAGACGTATTCATTGCAGAGACTGTCCGTGGAGTTTGTGACTGCAAATTCTGGTCGCAGGCTGATGCGAGCTTTGTCGGCAATTGCTTGAGAAAATGGGTCGCGCGTATCAATCGAGTTGACATCTATCAGCTCGCATTGCGATGCCTGTTGGCTGTCGTCGAGCGCAATCTTTCCTTGTTGAAGTCCAGTGATCTCCAAGCAGTAGGACAACACAACGCGTAGACCGTCGGTATCAACAGAATGTGTAAACATGCTGGCCGTATCGGAAAGAATTTCCGCAACTACTCTGCTCGAAGCATCACATTTCATTTTTCCTCCGATTACACACATTTACAAGAGACGATTGAGATGTCTCTCCCGTCGTGTGTCAAACATAGAGACGTGGTCAGTATTTACATGACGCATACATCCCTTTGAATTGAAACAACTCGCAAGGGACAATCATCTATTGAACACCGAGCGGTCACTCACTATCTTGCGTGAACACACATTGGTCAAGTGAACACACATTGGTCATTGTGCTGGTGACCTGGAATCCTGTCACCTGTGCCAACAACAAGCTCGACCCCAGACACATGGTTGTGCTTCCTTGTGGGGAATTGGTTTTCGATTATTGATTCTCGATGTTTTGGTACTGCTCAGTGTGGGGGCATTTTCTCTTGCAGTGAGTCGTCGCAAATTTCACGTACAACACGAAGGAGGACAATAAATGTCTCATACCATGGTGCCAGCACTGAAGAGTGGGGCCAATCAACTCGGCACGGTGTTTCATCCGTCGATGGGAAAGTCGCCTTCAGTCGCAATTCTGAGCACATTTCCGCCCACACAGTGTGGACTTGCAACTTTTGCCGCCGCACTGGCAGGAGGCTTACAAGATGTAGGTGTTACCAATGTCGGGATTATTCCGGTGATTGATTCACCGGTGATACATACAGATTCTCGGGTTGTGGCACAACTTCATCCCGAATCACTTCAGTCGCGTGTTGAAGTCGCGCGCTGTGTGAATTCATTCGACTATCTCGTCATTCAGCACGAGTTTGGCATTTTCGGCGGCAACGATGGAGACGATCTTTTGGCGCTACTTGAGGACGTGTTCGTACCAACCATTGTCACTCTGCACACTGTTCCTCTCTTGCCATCAGATGGTCAACGCCATGTATTAGAGACGTTGGCGCGTCGAGCCGATGTCTTGATTGCGATGTCGGATGCCGCTCGGGCACGGTTCGTGGAACTGTATGACGTTGATTCGCAAAAAGTTTTGACGATTCCCCACGGTGCGACAGTCCCGCCTCCAGCCGAATTACCTCACGGTGGTCCGGTGTCACTGTTGACATGGGGATTGCTCGGACCAGGAAAGGGCGTGGAGTGGGTAATTGACGCGCTTGCAATGGCGCCAGAGTTGCGCGGCAAGGTGACATACACCGTTGCTGGTGAAACTCACCCGAAAGTCTTTCAACGACAAGGCGAGCAGTATCGGAACATGTTGAAACGTCGAGCGGAGTACCTCGGAGTTGAGGACATGGTGTATTTCGATAATCAGTATCGAAGCGTTCAAGAGTTGTTGGAATTGATTCAAAAGTTTCACTGTGTTGTTCTGCCGTATGACTCACATGATCAGATCACTTCTGGTGTATTGGTCGATGCGGTCGTGGCCGGCAGGCCAGTGATTGCCACGGAATTCCCACACGCAGTTGAACTGACCGCTCGGGGTGTGGGATTGGTAGTGCCGCATAAAGATCCGGTGTCTATGGCTCATGCGATTCGCCAGGTGGTGAATCAACCGCGGATTCTCTCTGCTATGGCGAACGCAACTGTCCCCATTGCCGCCGAACACAGTTGGACGTCGGTCGCAAGTAAGTACGCATACATCGGGCTCGCGCTCACGCATTCGGAATAGGGGCAATGAGATGGCTATTTATGAACCAAAACAACACACTGGCATGCGCCACCTTTCCCGACTGACCGATGATCGTGGAATCTTTGAGCATGCATTCGGCCATCACCCACGTTTTGAGCACGGCTATTGCACCGATGACAATGCCCGTCTTCTTGTCGTTGCATCGCGAGCCCAGGGTGAATCGCAAGAGTCGTCAATACTCGAACGAGTCGCCGCACGATTTGTCATTGATGCCTTGCGCGAGGATGGTTTGTGTCATAACCGAATGAGTTTTGAGCGACTGTGGCAAGACACTCCGACAGTTGACGATTGTTGGGGGCGCGCAATTTGGGGGTTGGGAACAGCTGTTGGCATGTCTCACGACGTCGAGATTCGTAATCGATGCTACGAAGCCTTCGATATTGCAGCCCAAGCTCGATCGCAATCGCTCCGTTCGATGTGTTATGCAGCCCTTGGCGCATATGAGGTTCTCAAAGTGGATTCATTACACCGCAATGCACGAGATCTTCTTGTGGATATGGCTTCGATGTTTGTCTTGCATCCAGATGGCAAAGGAGTTTGGAAGTGGCCAGAGAGCATGCTTCGTTATGCAAACGCAGTCATTCCAGAAGCGATGATGACCACCGGGACTGCACTGGGTTATCCGGCACTTGTCAAGCGAGGGTTAGACCTATTTCAATGGCTCCTCAATATTGAAACCTTGGGAAATCATCTGTCTGTCACGCCTGTTGGTGGAAGAGGACCTGGCGAAAAAGGACCGGCGTTTGATCAACAGCCGATTGAAGTTGCGGCCATTGCCGAAGCAGCGTCACGCGCGTCGGAGGTAACCAACGATGGCTATTGGGAGGATGTTGTTGACATGGCTGTGAACTGGTTTCTCGGAAACAACGATTCGGGGTTTTCGATGATTGATCTTGAAACCGGTGGCGGATACGACGGGCTTCATTTGGACGGTGTGAATCTGAATCAAGGAGCGGAGTCAACATTGGCCATGGTCTCAACAATGCAACACCGTGGCTCGATGTGGCTCGTATGAAGTCTGGTTCATCGCATAATTCATTTGCCCGTCGGACCATGCATCGTCTGATGCCCGATTCCACTCGCGTCATTTCACGACTCTTTGTGGCTGGTCAGGAAGATTACGGATCCAGTCAGTCACGTGCAGGGCTTGTTATTGAACGCGTCATGGGTTTAAGCGAAGACGAAGTTTGTCAATCGTTGGAAAACGTATTCCGCAAATTTTCTCGTCGACATCAAGACTTGACGAAAGACTTGGAGTCCCACGCCAACAGGGTGGCAAATCGTTTACAGCCGGATTTGACGTTGTCGTCCGAGAGGCTTCAGTTAATTGGTGCTCTGTTTACTCACGAATTTTCGATTGAAGGTGCTGCACTGACGAATCCTTCGATTGTTCCTCATCCGGATCAAACCGGGCTCGATGAAGGGTCACTGCGGTTCGTCATGAGTGTTCGCGGCGTGGGTGAAGGCCATCGATCCTCAATTGGTTTTCGCACGGGGGTTATCTCGAAGAATCGTGAGATCACAATCGATGAGGTGGGGGATTACCCCGTCATCGGAACTCACTGGGAACCTCGATTCGAGCAATGTAATTTCCGTGGCCCACTAGAAGAGATGCAGGACTTAGGGGAAAATGGTCGTTACATCCTCGATCAACTTGGCGAGACATTCACGATGGATGATCTCAATCGAGTGCTCTTTCAATTCATCCACGATCGAGAGTCGTTCAAGAACGTCGATAGCACGGTGCACCATTTTCGCATGATTGCTGAACGAAATTATGTGGTCACCTTCAATCCAGAAAAGAGCTTTTCTGAGCGCGTTCTGTGGCCTGTGTCCTATGCGGAGTGGAGAGGAATGGAGGATGCTCGCTTCGTTCACTTTCGTCACGATGACGAATCGTGGGAGTATTTTGCGACGTACACAGCATTCGATGGTATGGGGGTCTCACAGCAACTATTGAGCACTCGAGATTTCCTGTCTTTTGAGACACATCCTTTGGCGGGAATGGCAGCCAAAGGGAAAGGATTGGCAATCTTCCCGAGAAAAATTGCTGGCGTGTATGCCGCCTTGTCGCGCGCTGACCATGAATCGAACTGGATTAGTTACTCAGATCGATTGGATTATTGGACTGCTCTGCATGCAATTCAATTACCCAGTCGTCCATGGGAGCTCATTCAATTGGGCAATGCCGGATCGCCAATAGAAACAGAGGCGGGTTGGCTGGTCATCACTCACGCAGTCGGACCAATGCGTACGTACCATCTCGGTGCGATGTTGCTTGACTTGAACGATCCCACACGTGTGATCGGTGCGTTAGAAGAACCTTTGTTGAGTCCATCGGAAGATGAGCGAGATGGCTATGTGCCAAACGTTGTCTATTCGTGTGGAAGTCTCTTACACAATGGGGTACTCGTTCTTCCTTATGGGATTGCAGACCATTCCATTGGTGTTGCACTTGTCGACGCCGACCGCCTTTTGGAGAAACTGACAGAATCTCGAGCATAAAAAAAGGCGGTGGGCCGAAGCACCACCGCCTTTTTTGTCGTGAATTACTGTCCGCCGAACAGGGGTCCGACGATTTGTAGAGCGCTATCTGCTGTTTCTTGTGCATACGTTGCAAAGATGAACAATGCACCACCGGCCAATGAAATGTTCTTCCAGAAGTTGATCATTTCAGGCTGCTTTGCGGCTTGGTCGGTAACGGTCCAGTAGTCGTGCATTTTCACGGCCATAGCCACCAAAAGCACTGCAGTCACAATGGCACCAAGATCGATCCACACACCCAGGATGATGGACAGTGAACCGAGAACCATCAGCAAGCCAGATAGTTGGACTGACAATTTGGCGGCGGGAACTTTTTTGAATTGTGCGTATCCAGTCATTGCTTGGGTGTTCTTGAAGTGGGCCAGTCCACTATTGAGGAACATCACGGCAAACAGGATTCGTGCGATGAGAAGGACGATGTCCATGGGTATCTCTCTTTCATGAGGAAAAATAGTTGAGGAATCAATCATACAGAAAAGTAATTGTGGTCGCAACTATCTCGGTGTGTCGAGCGATATAGTTGCGCTATGGCGACTCGATGGCTCACACCACAAGAAATGGCTGCGTGGCGCACGTTCATTGTGACGTCGGGCGATTTAACGAGAGCGATAGAGCGTGATTTGGTCGAATTCGATTTAGATCTTGGCGACTATCAGTTACTCGCGATGCTGTCTGAAGCGCCGGAACACAAACTCAAAATGTGTGACTTGGCAGACAGTTTGCGATTGACACGAAGTGGACTGACACGACGGATGGATGGTGTTCTGAAAAAGAAACTTGTGACACGGACAAAATCATCGGAAGATGGCCGTGTCGCTTATGCGCAAATTTCACCAAAAGGAATGGATGTTTTGCGACATGCAGCGCCTCACCACCTTGTCAGCGTACGAGAGCACATGATCGATCTTCTTTCTCCAGCAGAGATCAAAGCGATTGCATCTGCATTCAAGAAGATCTCGGAGAAACTCTCCGAAGAAAAAGAGTCGCGCTAGTTCAACTCAGCTTGTTAGTGCAGTTTGAGCAGCCTTGAGGCCGTCCACCAAAATCTGACGTTCTGCATCGCTTAAGACTGCAAAGGCTGGTTCGACGATTGAGTCGGTGATCTTTTCGGCCTCATCCATTTTTTTCATGATTGAGTCATCGATGCTGGGGGCTTCTTCTTCGGTGTAGCCGAACTGCTTCCACATATCGGGGCGCTTCACATAGTGCGCGACAGATGACTTCAAGCCGACAGCGCGCAACGCGACCAAGTGGGCACTTCCACGAAACTCTCGCAAGATTGCAATCAACTGCATCGCACGGCCGGCTGCGTCTGTTGCAGGCTCTTCGGTGCGAATTGCAGCGAACAATGCTAGGCCGTCGGGGTCTGCGGCATTGTTCACTTTTTCAAGCACCGCAACGAACTGATCGAGGTTCGGTAGCGACGACAATTTTGCACGTCCCAATGCAGCACAGGCTTCAAGATGTGTCTTGCCGGCAACACGGGGATCTGTCTTTGCATTTGCAGCATCGAGCACACTGCGAATCAACGATGGCTTGAAATATCCGAACGCTGCTGCAACTGCTTCAGGGGCGGTGTTTCCCATCTGTCCAGCACGTCCTTGAACATAGAACTCCATGCCACCTAATCCGATACTTTTTCCTGCTTCCATGGTTTCGGGAATGAAGTAGAAAGCTGACCCTAAGGCATTAATGATTGGCGAGACGGCGTCGAGAAGTTCTTTGTTGTTCATAATCAAGAACAGTACCCAAGACTGTGACCTCTACGATTACTGGATGCCCTTGACCAGACTTGCCCGGTTTGCGCCCGCAGTCTTTGTGATGCTCTGGAGTACCGGGTTTATCGTGGCGCGCTATGGCACCGCCGATGCGGGTCCGTTGACGTTTCTGGCCATTCGGGTAGCAATTGCCGCGGTGCTTTTGTTTGGGTTTTCCGAGTTATCAAAAGAATCTCGGTTGGCAGGGCCAGCAATTGTGGTTCAGGTGTTGTCGGGTTTGGGTATTCATGCCTTGTATCTGGGAGGGGTTTTCGTGGCCATCGACCTTGGCCTTCCTTCTGGGGTCAGTGCTCTGATCGCCGCACTGCACCCGGTTGTCACCACGGTGCTTGGTCGAGTGATTCTTCGTGAAGTGATGACCCGACGACGCCTGCTGGGTGTCGTGTTGGGGTGTATTGGCGTCTGTGTTGTGGTTATTGAACGAGGTGGCGCGACCGACTCTGTGCGTACGAGTGCATTGATTGCTATGGCGATTGCCGTTGCTGGAATGTCCGGGGGAACAATTATTCAGCGCCGGTATGCAATGCAGACACCGTTGTTGGCGGGAACCGCATGGCAGTACCTCGCAAGCGCAGTTGTCTTGGCGATTGCCGCCATCGCAACTGAAGGATGGGATTTCACTGTGACGGGTCAAAGTGTGGGTGCAATGGCATGGGCCGTCGGAGTGTTGTCGCTCGCGGCAATTTTGATCATGTTGTGGTTGCTCAAACATCAGGCCGCATCGCAAGTGAGCAGTTTGTTTTTTCTCACGCCTGCACTGTCCACAATTCAGGGCGCAATTTTGTTTGGTGAGTCCTTGGGGGCGCTGTCGGTAGCGGGACTTGTTATTGCAATTTGTGGTGTGTGGATGGCCACGTCTGTGGCGGGAGAGAAAACAACTATTTCTCAACCGACGTGAGGTCGGGTCCGATCACGATGTCGCCAGAAAAATGTTCCGCGGCGAGTGCGTGCCATTCACCTTCTTGGCCAGGTTGGATTGCAGGGACAAAATGCGTCAACATTAATGTTTTGACGTTGCAGCGCGATGCTGTTTGAGCTGCTTGTTGAACTGTTGAGTGATAATCCAAAATGTCGAGAAATCGTTCGCCGATAGGAATGAGCGGTGCGAATGTTCGAACCAGGTCTTCCCGAACAACGGTCTGCACATAGACGTCTGCGTCCTGACACATTGAGTACAGACCTTCACAGGGAATCGTGTCGCCGGCGAGTGCTGCAATGACACCGTTGTGTTCAATGCGAAAGCCAATTGTTGGTGACACAGGTCGATGATCGGTTGCATGCACTGAAATAGTTACGTCTCCAAACGAGACGTTGGCACCGGGTTCAACTTCGTGCACGACGACCTTCATTCCCTGGCCAGCTCGTAAATCTGCATGGTGATCTAGGCGGTAATGCTCGTCGGCATCCAGCATTGCCAAGAGTCCATCCACCATTTTCTTGGTGCCCACTGGGCCGTAGATAGGAAGTGGTGATGCCGCGGGCGATGAGATCCAGCGCGTGGTGATGATGTCGTTCAGATCACAAATGTGGTCACTGTGCAGGTGGGTGAGAAACACGGCACTGATTGCCGGCGGCGGACACATTGCGCCAACGAGTCGCATAATGACCCCTCGACCGGCGTCAACAACGATGTTGTTCTCGCCCGCTTGAACAAGGGTTGATGGACCCGCACAGGTGGCGCTTGGCAGGGGACTTCCCGTGCCTAAGAGAGTGATTTTCATGGAATGAAACTAACCGAACCCTGTTGAGCGCGGAGAGAACACGAAGTATTCGCGATGCCGTTATCTGGCTCGTGGCTTGAAGAGTTCTCGAATCATCGGTTCGTAATGCGAGAGAGGGGCACTCTTGTAGTCAGAATCAAAAGCGGGCGAATCGTATTTGGCACAGAATTCTTCTGTGTACTCAAAGTACTCATTGCCGCGGAATTGTTCCCGAGCGTCTTTGTTCAAACCGATGTAGTCCCAGAAGTAATACCCCTGAAAAATTCCATGATGCTTGACCATCCACCAGTTGGCTTCTGACACGAAAGGCTTCAAAATTCCCGCTGCGATATCGGGGTGATTGAACGGTGCGAGATTGTCGCCAATGTCGTGAATGAGAGCGCACATGATGTACTCGGCGTCTCGCCCATCTTTTTCTGCGCGTGTTGCTGTTTGCAGACAATGCTCTAAACGATTGACAGGAAAGCCGCCGTGATCGTGTTCCAACATCTGCAATTGTTCGATGACTCGATCTGCGACCATGGCTTGTGTGTCTTGAAGACACACCATGATGTTTGCCCACTCCTCTTTGGTGGATTCTTGAAACGACTTGAAGGTTGCTCTTTCGACCATGGTTCCCCCTTGTGTGATATGGAAAAACCTACTACGAGATGAAGTCGATGTCAGCGGCGAGATTTGACCACCGAGACAGTCGCGCCTCGAGGAAGGTTTTCGAACACCCATTTGGCGTGGCTGTCGAGCATGCGGACACACCCGTGAGAAGAGGGGGCAACCCCCAATGGGGTGGGGAACTGGATGTTGCCCTTCTTTGACACCATGTAGGGAATGCCGTGAAAACCAATGTTTCCCCCTTCTTCACCGACGGTGAAGCGGGTCATGTAACGCATTTTTTCCTTGGGTCGAGGGGCATAAAAGGTCTGGGCGGAGCGAGAAAAGACCCTGAACCTGCCAACCGGAGTTGAACCATCGATGCCTGTTGAGACGGGAAGCTTGGCGACGAGTTTGCGTCGCTCGTTGTAAAAGTACGCCTGTTGTTCATCGAGCACGATGCGTGCGAATGCAATTGTCACTTTTCGCTTCGGCAAGCGAATTTTTGACGGCTTGACAACGGTTGTAGTCGTTGTCGAAGTTTCAACAGTGACGTCGGGTGAGATACTGGTTGTTGTGTTGGAGTCTTGTTCGGCAGCTCGCACGAGTGCCGCACCCGACGTCAGAATGATCCCCACGCCGACACAAGCAGCTGCTGCGGTGCGAATTCGTTGGGACAACACGATAAAAACTGTACCAGTGGGTCTTTCTGGCACGTTGGCAATCAGCTATGACGAGGGTCTCTGTGTCGATGTGAAATTGATTGATGCGAGACTGTTCGTGCAATTAGCTCGCAGTTGCGGCATCTAAGCCTTCCGCCAAGGTGTTCCATGCGAGAACTGCGCACTTAATGCGCACCGGAAATTTGACGACTCCTTGAAGTGCTTCAAGATCGCCGAGAGGAGTGGAGGTATCTGGTTCTTCGGAGGACTCATCTTCAATTGACATCATGTGCTTGAAACGATGAATCAAAGCGCGTACTTGCTCGATAGGTTTCCCTTTGACCGCCGCACTCATCATCGACGCAGAACTTTGACTAATGGAACAACCTTGACCACTGATCTTGATGTCGGAGACGATGCCGTCCTCGACCGAGAGGTACACCTCGATTTCGTCTCCACATAATGGATTATGTCCCTCGGTGCGAACTGCGGGTGGTTCTAATGTTCCGCGATTGCGGGGACTCTTGTAGTGATCGAGAATGATTTCTCTGTAAAGGTCTTCAAGTCCGGGCATCTGTCTCTCCGTTTGTATCGCTGACAAGGCTAGAGGGTAAAAAAGTCGCCGGCTTCGGTCAGTGCATCGCACAGAGCATCGACTTCGTCGGTGGTGTTGTACAGATAGAAACTGGCTCGCGCTGTCGCATGAGCACCAAGCAAGCGCATCAGTGGCTTGGCGCAGTGATGGCCCGCACGAACACAGACATTGTGTTGATCAAGAACTTGGCTGATGTCGTGGGGATGAACATCGCGATAGGCAAAGCTGAACGTTGCACCGCGAACTTCGGTGTTTCTGCTGCCGTGAATAACGATGTCGTCACCGAAACGATTGGTCAAGGTGTCAAGCGCGTAGCGCGATATCTCCATCTCATGCTGGCGAATGTTGTTCATCCCGATGTTGTTGAGATAGTCGACAGCAGCAGAAAGCCCCACTGCCTCAATGATGGGTTGTGTACCCGCTTCGAATTTCGCGGGGAGTTCCGCACATGTAAATCCATCGAGGGTGACGTCAGAGATCATGTTTCCGCCACCAAGAAACGGTGGCATCTCGTCGAGGAGTTGCTCTTTGCCCCACAGCATCCCTATTCCTGTCGGCCCGACCATCTTGTGGCTACTAAAGGCAAGAAAGTCGGCGTCCCAGTCTTGAACATCGGTGGGCATGTGTGGCACCGACTGACAACCATCAACAATTGCAATTGCTCCATGTCGATGTGCGGCTGCGACGAGTTCTTTGACGGGGTTTATCGTGCCGAGGACGTTTGACATAGCGGTGAATGAAAATGCTTTGGCTCCATCGAGAAGTTGGTCGATATTGGACAAGTCGAGCAAGCCATCGCTGGTGAGAGGAACCCATCTAATGGTGAAACCTTTTTCTGCTGCCAACATCTGCCACGGAACAATGTTGGCGTGGTGCTCCATGTGGGTTAACACAATCGAATCACCCGCGGACAAATTGGCAGCTCCCCAACTGCGGGCGATCAGATTTAACGATTCTGTTGCATTCTTTGTGAACACCACTTCGTGTGCGCGACGTGCATTAATGAACGATGCAATTTTGCTTCGCGCCCCTTCGTACATGTCTGTTGCTTGCGCGGCCAAGTAATAGGCGCTGCGGTTTGTGGGGCTGTACTGGTGGGCCATGAATGTATTCATGGCATCGATCACTGCTTGTGGTTTGTGAGATGAGTTTGCAGAATCGAGATACACCAATGGTTTGCCATTGATGGACTCAGCCAGAATGGGAAAATCTGAGCGAATCTTCTCGATGTTCATGGTCATCTCGCGTTAGGCCCGATAGGCCTCGTATCCATTCTTTTCAAGTTCGGCAGCTAATTCCATTCCGCCAGACTTCACGATGCGACCGTCAATCATGATGTGCACAAAATCGGGCTGCAACTCGTCGAGAAGGCGCTGGTAGTGAGTGATGAGAAGAATTCCCAATTCGGGTCGATCAGTTTTTACTTCGCGAATTCCTTTTGCCACGATGCGCAATGCATCAATGTCTAAGCCAGAATCGGTTTCATCCAAGACGGCGAACTCTGGCTCTAACAGAGCCATCTGCATGATTTCATTGCGCTTCTTCTCGCCACCGGAAAAACCCTCATTCAAATAGCGATCCACGAAAGATGAATCCATTCCGAGACGTTTCATCCAATCCATGGCGGCAAGTCTCAACTCGAGAACCGACAAGTCGATTCCTTTTCGAGCGGACAATGCTTGGCGAAGAAATTGAATAACCGAGACGCCAGCAATTTCCTGTGGGTATTGGAATGCGAGAAATACGCCGGCCTTGGCACGCACATCTGTTGACCAATCGGTGATGTCTTCGCCTTTGAAAAACATCTGCCCACTAGTGACTTCGTACTCTGGCGAGGCCAGAAGGGTGCTTGCCAGTGTGGACTTGCCACAGCCGTTAGGCCCCATGATTGCGTGGACTTCTCCCGCACCAATGGTCAACGAGAGCCCACGAAGAATTTCATCGCTGACATCAATGTCGTCAGCGTGGGGTCGGGCATGAAGATTGTCGATCCGAAACAGTTCGCTCACGCCGTTCAGTCTAGGGAGTGGGCGGGTATTACCACTATGGAGATAGTGGAAACTAAGCGGGTGTGACGAGTGCCTTCCACAGCGCTTTATATGAGGGATATTCCAAATGCGTGTCGAGGTAGTTGGCCTCGTGGAGCAACCGGTGATATTCGGGAAGGTGTCGGAAGGGAACCCCCGCGTCGACATGGTGGGCCATGTGAAAGCCGATGTTGTAGGGCACCATGTAGAAACGTGCGAACCAATGTTGGTGTACCGAATGCGTGGTGTAACGGCGATCATCGTCCTCGCGCATGCCGCCGTGTTCAGCAATTGAACGTAAACGGTTGATAACTCGCCACACCGTGAGATATGGCAACACCCACATCACCGGGTACATCCATGCGTATCCCGTCACGACGAAGACAGATGCAATCAGAACTTGCAGCAGCAACATCTTGATCAGCGTGTGACGCACTCGCGGATCAGGCGAGCGAAGTCCGCGCATTTGTCCACGAAGTAGTTTCCAACCTGTTTGTCCTGTCGCGTCACGAATCAGTTTTCGTCGCAAGCTCACGGGCGAAATGGGGTAGTTGGCATACAACGGCACATCTGGTTCGTTTGGTCCGAATTCGCGTTTGTGGTGTGCCATGTGAACGCGTCTGTATGCCTGAGTACTTGTCATTACCGGATAACCCAAGAGCCAATTACCGACAAAGTCATTGGTGGGCTTGTGAGCGAATAACAAACGATGAGCGGCTTCATGCATCAATGACAAAAATTGAGCATGCATGCGACCCATTAACAGAAACGTGGCGACCCACATAACAGGATGATTCAGTCGCGCTGCCAGAACAAGTAACGCGATGTTTTGACCATAA
This sequence comes from Actinomycetota bacterium, assembly GCA_041173945.1. Classification (GTDB taxonomy): domain Bacteria; phylum Actinomycetota; class Acidimicrobiia; order Acidimicrobiales; family Ilumatobacteraceae; genus UBA2093. The sequence continues at coordinate 6,462 of JBEDHS010000127.1, read as the reverse complement.
AGCCACGCCACAGTGATCGCATTTCTGCATGAGGGAATTTTGCGGAGACGTACTCGATCCTCGGCCGAGAGACGACCGTCTAGCGCAACATGTTCAGTGGGGCTGACAACGGGCAAAACCTTTGGTGCCATCCCACCAAGTTGTGCGGTGTTACCAGCCACGCTCAATCCATTCCTGCAAATGCGGTCTTTCGGTAGATAACACAGTATCGAGACCATGTCCGGGAAGAACGACCGTGTCCGCAGGGTACGTGAATAATTGGGTATCAATCGAATGGATGATGTGTTCAAAATTTCCACCAGGAAAATGTGTTGCACCTGGTCCACCGGGAAACAAAGTGTCGCCCGTGAAAAGTAATGGTGCATCAACAACTTTGAATGACACTGACCCTGGTGTGTGACCTGGCGTGTGAATGACTTCTAGGCGCAGTCGCCCTACTTCAATAATTTCCTCGTCATCAATGAACGAGTCGTAGCCCACGTCGACAAGCATTTGTGCATCGGCTGAGGCGACTGCGACGGTGTATCCAGCCTCGCGCATGGCGGGAATTGCCTGAATGTGGTCGTGATGTCCGTGTGTTTCAAGAACTCTGCGTACACCCAATTGCGAACACATGTCGAGAAGAAGTTCGTGTTCGTTTGCTGCATCGATCAGAACAGCATCACCTGTGTGTTGGCATCGCAACACAAACACATTGTTGTCGTATGGCCCGACAACGACTCGATGGACCTGAAGATTGTGGTCTGAATAATGCAGTGTTGAGGGCACGTCTTCCATGTTCTTAGCCTGACACAACAGTGAACCCCAGCGACAGGGCAACGGGGATTTGTGCGGCGTCAAAAGTGACGAACTGTACGGGGGCAGGCAAGCGAGAAGCGGCACTGAGATGCAAAGCGGCAGATAATCCAACGGGTTGTTGGGCGCACAGTGCGGATGCGTCATCGAGAAGTGGTTGATCGACGGGAACTACGTGGAGAAAATCCCATGTGTGTCGCACTTTGTCTTCGAGGTATCGCACGAGAACAGGGTCATCTGTGAGTCGTGACAATGATGCGAGTGACTCAGACAGTGCGAGGGAGCACGAGGCCCAGGTGGTGTCGGTGTCGAGTGCATCACGCACGATTGATCGCCCAACTCCTTCAACGTGAAGCGAGACAAGAGCTGATGAATCGAGATAGACGGTCATAGTCGCACCTGGGCGAGTGCGCGGTCGACGCGCGTACCTGCCGACAACAACAAAGGATCATCAAGTACCAGGTCCCCTCTGCGTCGAGGCGCCAGTACCGCACCACGTGCGATGAGATCTGCCATCGAGACTCCCGTGAAGTCCCCAGTCAGAGCACCCAACTGGGCGACAGGGACTCCATCAACCGTGATGACCAAGCGTTCACCCACTTGGGCGCGTTTGACATAGCCCGACAGGGCCGAGCGAAGCTCTCGAATACCGATAGTTGCCATACGTCCGATTCTAGGAGCAAGTAACGAAAGATGTGTACACAAGTGTACACATCTTGATAGGAAAACCCAACAGCCGAATGAGCAAAATGAAGTCTATGAATTTTGCATTTAGTGAAGAACAAGAAGAACTCCGCAAGATGGTGCGCTCGTTCCTTGAGAACAAGTCATCAGAAGAGGCAGTTCGCGAGCAGATGGAAACCACCAATGGTTTCGACTCGGCAGTGTGGTCACAGATGGCTGGAGAAATGATGCTCCAGGGTCTTGCCATTCCAGAAGAGTTCGGTGGTCAGGGATACAGCTTCATCGAACTGGGTGTTGTGTTGGAAGAAATGGGTCGCGCGTTGTTGTGTGCACCTTTCTTCTCAACAGTTGTTCTCGCAGCAAACACCTTGTTGCAGTCCGGTGATGATGCTGCAAAGAAGGCGTACCTGCCCGGTATCGCAAGTGGTGAAACAATCGCAACACTTGCTACAACCGAGCCATCAGGTCGTTGGGATGAAGCAGGTATCACGATTGAAGCAAAGGGTTCGGGATCTGATTTCACGATCAGCGGAACAAAGAGTTTCGTTCTTGACGGTCACACCGCAAACCTGATCATCGTTGCTGCTCGCACCGGCAAGGGAATCAGCTTGTTCGCAGTCGATGGCAACGCATCGGGCTTGACCCGCACGCCATTGTCAACAATGGACCAAACACGCAAGCAAGCAAAGCTTGAATTCAACAACACGCCAGCAAAGCTCATCGGTGCCGAGGGCAAAGGTGGCGAAGTGTTGTCGAAGGTGATGGATCTTGCTGCAGTTGCATTGGCAGCAGAGCAAGTTGGTGGTGCACAAAAAGTTCTCGAGATGGCCGTGCAGTACGCAAAGGACCGCATCCAGTTCGGACGCCCCATTGGTTCGTTCCAGGCAATCAAGCACAAGTGTGCAGACATGTTGCTCGAGGTTGAGTCGGCAAAGTCCGCTGCGTACTACGGAATGTGGTGTGCCGCTGACATGAACGAAGAACTGCCTTCAGTTGCTTCGCTCGCCAAGGCGTACTGCTCAGAGGCGTACTTCCACGCAACTGCTGAGAACATTCAGATTCACGGTGGTATTGGTTTCACCTGGGAACACCCAGCGCACCTCTACTTCAAGCGTGCAAAGTCAAGCGAGTTGATGTTTGGTGATCCCACCTACCATCGCGAACTTCTCGCACAGCGCATCGGTATCTGATTTCGCTCAGAACATTTCACAAAAGGGACTCGGGCCATGTGCTCGAGTCCCTTTTTGATGTCGCCACTCATATGATGAGTCCATGTCGCTGATTGTTGTGTTAGCAGCAGTTCTGTCCGCGGTTCTGGTGTTCGTAATTGCCTCTGTGGTTATCGGTCGAGAAGCACGTCGGCTCGATGCGGTTGCCCCGCGTGTGATTTATGAAATAGATCAAGCGGTGGAATTTGTCGCCAACGCATTGCCGCCGTCAACCCAGGCACGTCTCACAATGGAAGAGGTCCGCGCATTGTTATTGGGCCATCTCAATTGGTTGGCCGAACGCGACCTAATGCCTGTCGATGTGACGGATCGAGTTCAAGACATCGACTCTCCCGTCATCGTTGATGAAACAGTGTTGAGCGCGCATCTTCTTCGCGAGGCGGAAAACCGTGGCGTAGAACTTCTTGACGACGTCGATGTCGTGCATGTCGTCGATGCACACAATGCATATTTCGCTGCCATCGGCGCAGTGGGGCCACGAGCTGAACAGCCGTAGCGCTGAACGTTCACGCGGTGTCGTCGAACGTTAAATCATCATGTTGAACTGAGTGACTATTTTTTCCGCCAGAGTTTTGTCACCGTCGATGGTGATGTTTTTCGCGACATCGGCGTAACTCATTCGACCACCAGCCAGTTGAACGAAGGTGTGTGAATCCATTGTGATGGTGGTGACCACATTTCCCATGATTCCCATCTGCGCACGACCATCGACAACGGTGGTGTTGATGTCTCGAGTGACTGGACCGGTGAGATGCATGACGACTGTCGCGCCTTCGGGAGTTCCTGCCCGCTTTCCAACAACAATTGGAATAGTGCGAATGAGGCGGTCAATTGTGAGCTCCGGCGCTGGACCCGATTGATGGCCAGGCATGTTGAGGGCAACGCGCACATCTTGTTCGTGCATCCAACAATCAAGCACACGAACATGGAGAAAATCGGCGACAGTTCCCGGACCAGTGGGTGTCATGGTTTCTTGGGCAAAGTAGACCTCATCGGCGCTGCGCAATGTAGCCATTCTGGTCGCGATGATGTCGTTCCATTCCGTTAACACCTGCTCTCCGCTGAGGTGACGACGTGCATCAACTTCATTTTCGTTCGCAGCACCAAAGGCATTACGGATGTAGTCAAACTCTGGTGACTTGTGTTGTGTCGGGGGGAGTCCTTGCAGCATTCTCTCAATTGCAATGAGATGTGAATAGTTGTCCTGCACGGTCCAACCGGGCAACAACGTGGCGGTTTTCCATTGCTCCTCGGTGAACTGTTGTGCCATCTCGCTCATCGAGATGAACACTGATTCCAATGTGTCGATGGTGTCGGTGGGGATCATTGTGATTCTCCTGTCAGAAATGTGGTGATGGTCATCGAGCGGGGTTTTGTATCGTGCGCCACTGTCGAGCGGTGAGATAAGGCTCGAACATGGTGCCGATCATTGCCATGTCGTCGTCTGTTTTTGGCGTTTTAATTTCGAATAGTCCGGGAAAACGTGCATAGGACTCAACGAGATTCCATAACTCTTTGGCTTTTTCACCGCGAGGTGCGGGAAGAACTACTGGCCCAAAGAGTGCTCGTTGTCCGGGAATCACAATGATGGGCACCCCGAACCCGGCCAATGTCTGTGTCGCATATTGGTGATCGGCCAACACATCGTCATGCGTTGTGGAATCTGCAAGGGCTTCGTCCCATGCGTTTTCTGGCAACCCGGCAGAGCGAAGCAATTCGATGGCGATGTCTTTGTCGTAGTGGCGTCGGCCGTCGACATGAAGTGCATGCCCGCACACTTCGTAAAACTTGCCACACCAGTCGTTGTTCTGGCGTCGTAACCAGGCGGCAACTCGAAGCGGAGTCCAGCCGTAGGCGAATTCTCTTTCCCACGGATGAGGCTTTCCCTCTTCTCTGTTGACTTCTTCCAAACTGAAAAAACGCCAAGAGATATCGAATCCCACGTGTTGTTGCGCGTCGCGGATCCAGACCGAGGTTTGGTAGGCATACGGGCACATGATGTCGAAATAGAACTCGACAGCCTGGGGTTCATCGTGGGAATCCATGGCCGCAACTTAGTGCGCCGTTCATGACTTTTTGCCAGTGGGGGGCTACCGTTGTTGCTCATGGAACGCCCGGTCAAATTTGAACACACTCGATTTCTTGGAGACAAGCGCACCCAGTTGGTCTACGACCTCGATGAATGGACTGACGAGGCAATTATTGAAGAGATCGTGAACGAGGGAGTGGGGCTGTGTTTCGGTCCTGACACCTTGGCTGAAGCACGCAACCGTGGTTACACATTGGCAACTGTTGGTGCGAAGCGTCGCCATCGCAAGCCACGAGCATAGACATTCATGAACGGGGTCATGAATGGAACATTTCGTTCTGGCTCACTTACTCTCAACCGATATCTAGCCACGCCCAGCGGTCATGTGTCGTCGTTACCTGGCGTCATCTTGTGTCACGGTTTTCCCATTGGGCCACTTGATGCGCGTCAAGCGGGTGTGACGTTTCCTCAGTTAATGGACCGCATAGCAAATGATTTGGGATGGGCAGCAATGACCTTCACGTTCCGCGGATGTGGAACAAGCGAAGGTGACTTTTCAATGCAAGGTTGGGTCGACGACTTGCGTAGCGCGGTGGATCACCTGATGGAGACGGTGTCTCCAAACGGCGTGTGGCTGGTGGGAACAAACACAGGTGCTGCGCTCGCATTATGCGTGGCAGCTGATGACCCGCGCGTTCGGGGATGTGCATTGCTCGGTGCGCGCGCCGACTTTGATGATTGGGCGGGGCAACCTCGACGGTTTTTGGAACATGCTCGAGAAATCGGTGCAATTCGTACGCCAGGTTTCCCCAAGAACTTCGATGAATGGAGCAGAGAGCTTCGTCGTTTCCGTCCTGTTGATGCTGCACGTCGATTTGCCCCACGTCCACTGCTGGTCATGCATGGCGAGGATGACGAAAGTGTTCCAGTTGCCGACTCGCGTGTCTTGGCACAAGCTCATGGAAGTAGTGAATTACGTGTGATCCCCGGTGCTGGTCATCGACTGCGACATGACCCAAGGGCAATTGCGGTGTTGTTGGGATGGCTCGATCGACAACGTGCTCTGATTGTCGACTGAGTGCATTACTTGGTGTCATGTCCTTCGGGATGCGACACGTGCCAGGCGTATGCGCTTTCGATGATGTCATCGAGACTGTGTGTGGGTGTCCAACCAAATAGTTGATTAATCAGTCGAGCATCTGCGTAACACTGAGCAGGATCTCCTGTGCGACGTGGCGCAATTTCGTAGGGAACTTTTTTGCCGGTGATGCGTTCTGTTGTCTCGATGATCTGCATCACACTGGTTCCAAATCCCGTGCCGACATTGCAGGTCACGCTGTGGCCACCATTTGCCAAGTAGTCGAGAGCAGCAACGTGAGCAGACGCTAAATCTTCGACGTGGATGTAGTCGCGCACACCAGTTCCATCCACGGTGGGGAAGTCATTGCCGAAGACTTTCAATGCGGGCGAAAAACCGAGTAGTGCTTTCATCACATGAGGAATCAGGTTTTGTGAATGACGCCAATCTTCCCCAAGGGCTGCATCGCTACTTGCGCCTGCAGCGTTGAAGTAACGCAAATTCACATGTCGCATTGACGTGGTCTGTGAATACCAGCCCAAGGTTCGTTCAATCATCAACTTGGTTTCGGCATACACGCTCTCACAGTGAGCGGTGGCCTCTTCAGTGACGGGAACAACTTCTGGGTTGCCGTAGATGCCTGCAGT
>JBEDHS010000126.1:0-8241 GCA_041173945.1 Actinomycetota bacterium | reverse complement strand
ATATTGGCGTTTGCCAGATTCTCGAACAGCGCAGCCGAGACACCTGGACGATCGGGCACACCAATCACTGTCACTTTCGATTCACTGGCATCGTGAACAACGCCGGAGATAATTGGTTCTTCCATGGAGCTTTCTCCTTGTGACTTTTCCGCATTGACCCACGTGCCGCGCTCCCAGGTGAAACTGGAACGAACGTGAATAGGAACATTGTGATTACGAGCAAATTCGACTGAACGAAGTGCCAAGACTTTGCTTCCCACGCCAGCCATCTCCAGCATGTCATCAAACTGCAGTTGAGTCAGTTTGCGTGCTTGGGGAACAATGCGCGGATCGGCTGAAAAGACTCCAGTCACGTCGGTGTAAATCTCACACACATCGGCATTCAGTGCGGCTGCGAGTGCAACTGCGGTGGTGTCACTTCCTCCGCGACCCAAGGTCGTTATCTCACTGTCGGTAGAGACTCCTTGGAACCCTGCAACAACGACCACCTTGCCGGCCGCGAGAGCATCACGAACTCGATCACCTTTGATCTCGAGAATTTTCGCTTTGGTGTGGATTGTGTCGGTGATGATGCCGACCTGTGAGCCCGTGAAACTGACCGCTTCAACTCCAACGCCTGCCAGCGCCATCGATAACAGGGACATCGAGATTCTCTCGCCAGTGGTGAGCAACATGTCCATTTCACGACCGGGATGCACATCGGAGACTGCATGTGCTAACGACAAGAGGTTGTCTGTGGTCTTGCCCATCGCAGAAACCACCACCACCACGTCATTTCCGTGACGGCGTGTGAAGGCCACATGGTCGGCGACTGACTTGATGCGGTCAGGGTCGGCGACTGACGTACCGCCATATTTTTGAACAATCAGTGCCACTGATGTCAAAGGTTACCCCGATGCCACTAGCCTGCCGACTTCGTGGGAACAGATAAAAGAGCACGCCAGAAAGCCAACCGCGAACGCGCCCGTCAGGAACGTATTCGCCGACAGAAGATGAACAAGGTCCGCAGTCGCGGTCTTCGTTTCGGAATCGGAATCCCAGTGGTCGTTGCTGCTTTGTTCCTGATTGCCAACTTGGTGGGTGGCAACGACGATTCATCGTCAACCACCGACACAACCGCCCCCGCCTCGTTGACACCATGTCCACCAGTCGAGGGTGCAGCCGAGAGAACAGAATCATTCAGTGCTCCGATGGAGAACTGCATCGATCCATCAAAGTCATACACCGCCACGTTCGATACGACCGAAGGTGAGATTGTCGTCGATCTCGACACAACAAACACTCCGAACACAGTGAACAACTTCGTGTCATTGGCTCGTTACCGCTATTACGACACCACCACTATTTTCCGCACTGATCCATCCATCGACATCATTCAAGGTGGCGGTTTGAGTGCAACCGACCGTGTTGGCTACACCATCGCCGATGAAGGCTCCGGATACGAGTACTCCGAAGGAGACATCGTGATGGCACGCACCGGTGAACCGAACTCGGCGGGTGCACAGTTCTTCTTCGTCACTGGGCCAAACGGTGCTTTGCTCAATGGACAAGGAACGTATGTGACGTTCGGAAAAGTCTCCAAGGGACTTGATGTTGTGAAGGCAATTCAGGCACTACACGAACCCACAAACGACGGGCTTGGCGGCAAGCCCAGCCGCACCGTGACGGTCAACTCGGTCACGATCACCGAGAAATAACCCGAACACCGCTTCGGTTTGTTGCGAAAAGGGGTCTCATTGTTAGCCTCGCTGAATACCTATTCGGGAGGATTGACATGAAGACAGTGGGAATTTGCGGCTCGGGCATCATGGGCTCGGGACTGGCCGAGGTCGCCGCCAAAGCTGGATACACGGTTGTTGTGCGTTCACGTAGCGCCGCCACTGCACAGGCGATGATCACCTCCATCGAAAAAGGGCTCGACAAGCAAGTCCAGCGCGAAAAGATCACAGCAGACGACAAAGCAGCCATCTTGGGTCGACTCTCCGCCACCGACAAGATCTCTGATCTTGCCGATTGTGATCTCGTCATTGAGTCTGTTGTCGAAGATCTCGCAGTGAAGAAAGCATTGTTTGCAGAACTTGATGCTGCAGTAAAGCCAGGAGCCATCCTTGCAACTAACACCAGCACACTTCCGGTTGTTGAAATGGCGATGGCAACAAGCCGACCAGACAAAGTGTGCGGTATTCACTTCTTTAATCCGGCAACTGCAATGCCCTTGGTTGAAGTTGTGCGTCCCATCACTGCATCAGATGACACCATTGCTGCGGCAAATGAATTCACTGCAAAGTGTGGAAAGTCTGGTGTTCAAGTAAAAGACCGTGCCGGCTTCATTGTGAATGCATTGCTGTTCCCATATTTGAACAATGCAATTCGTATCTGGGAAACAGGCACAGCATCAATGGAAGACATCGACACTGCAATGAAGGGTGGATGCAATTTCCCGATGGGACCATTTGCACTCCTTGACCTCGTGGGTCTTGATACTTCGCTCGCAATTCTTGAGGCGTTGTACGACGAATTCGCAGATCCGAATTACGCACCTGTTCCTACACTTCGACGTCTTGTTGCGGCTGGAAAGTTGGGTCGTAAATCTGGTGAAGGTTTCTACTCGTACTAACGGACAGTTATCGGTGACATGAAGCCACCGATTTCATGTGCGTGGAATTTTCCACCACCAAGTGAATGGCCACCCGATGACGATGTCATCGCTGTTGGTGCAGATCTCGCACCCGACACGTTGCTCTATGCGTACTCACACGGGATCTTTCCCATGTATCTGGGAAACAATCGTCGTGACTTGGGTTGGTGGTCACCTGTTCGTCGAGGAGTAATTCCACTAGATGCTCTTCGCATCACTCGATCAATGAGACAAAGTGCTCGAAAGTTCACTGTCACTTTTGACCGATGTTTCACCGATGTGATGTTGCATTGTTCAACATCACATCAAGAGGGAAACTGGATTACCAAGGATTTCATCGATGCATACACAGCTCTTCATCGGTTAGGTCATGCCCACAGTGTCGAAGTGTGGAACACACACGACCAACTCGTTGGTGGGCTGTACGGAGTACGTATCAACAATTTCTTTGCAGGAGAATCAATGTTCCACCACGAACGAGATGCATCCAAGGTTGCTCTCATGCATCTGGTTGATGCAATGAACGCAGCACAGATGACATTGCTAGACACTCAATGGTGCACTGAACACCTCGCCACATTGGGCTGTATCGAGATACCTCGGGCCACCTACCTTGATCTCGTTACGCGTGCAGTATTGGAATAGTCCCTGTGGAGAACCCCCTCGGAGGTTGCCATACTGAAGGTGTGACAGATGCAAATACTCCCCGCCGAGACGACCCTTGGTTGATGCGCACCTATTCCGGACACTCCACCGCGGCGGCGTCCAACAAGTTGTATCGCACCAATTTGGCCAAAGGCCAAACGGGTTTGTCTATTGCTTTTGACCTCCCCACCCAGACCGGGTACGACCCCGATCATGTTCTGGCTCAAGGTGAAGTCGGCAAGGTAGGAGTACCTGTTGCTCACCTTGGTCACATGCGCACGCTTCTCGATTCGATTCCACCTGGGAAAATGAACACTTCGATGACAATCAACGCCACTGCGGCATGGATGTTGGCGTTGTACGTGGCAAACGCGCGCGAACAAGGTGTGACCTCTCAAGAACTTCGCGGCACGACCCAAAATGACATCGTCAAGGAATATCTGTCGCGTGGGACCTACATCTTCCCGCCCGCCCCGTCGAAACGATTGATTGTTGACATGGTCGCATGGTGTGCACAAAACGCACCGAAGTGGAACCCGATGAACGTGTGTTCATATCACTTGCAGGAAGCAGGTGCGACACCAGTTCAAGAGATTGCTTATTCGCTGGCAACCGCAGTTGATGTTTTGGATGCTGTTCGAGATAGCGGACAAGTTGATGCCGAACAGTTCGATCAAGTTTTCGGATCAATTTCTTTTTTCGTGAATGCAGGAATTCGCTTCGTTGAAGAAATCTGCAAGATGCGCGCATTCACCGAATTATGGGATCGAATTGGTCGAGAGCGATACAACGTCACCGATGCAAAAGCGCGTCGCTTTCGTTACGGAGTTCAGGTGAACTCACTAGGACTCACCGAAGCTCAACCGGAAAACAATGTGCAGCGAATTGTTTTGGAGATGTTGGCTGTCACCTTGTCTAAGAAAGCTCGTGCACGAAGTGTGCAACTTCCCGCATGGAACGAAGCACTCGGTCTGCCCCGACCATGGGACCAACAGTGGTCGCTACGCATGCAGCAAGTTCTTGCATTCGAATCCGACCTTCTCGAATACGACGACATTTTTGATGGATCAAAAGTCATCGAATCACAGACCGCAGAACTACGCGATGCCGCGTGGGCCGAGTTTGAAGAAGTGCTTTCATTGGGCGGCGCATTCAATGCCGTCGATGAACTGAAAGGTCGGCTTGTCCGTTCAATGGCGGAAAGAACACGCCGTATCGAATCTGGCGACCAAGTAGTGGTGGGCGTCAACTCTTACAAGGAGACAGAAGAGAGCCCGCTTGCCACACCAGGAAATATCCTCGTGGTTGACCCTGCCGTTGAACAAGAGATGATTGCCGACGTCAACTCATGGCGATCAGAGCGCGACAACAATCGAGTGCAACGTGCACTTGAAAATCTGCGTCACGCTGCACGCAATGGCGACAACATCATGGAGCCTTCCATCGAGTTGGCAGAAGCAGGCGGAACAACGGGCGAATGGTCACAGGTTCTTCGCGAGGAATTCGGTGAATTCCGCGCACCGACTGGTGTGAATGCCGCTGTTGGCCGACGTAACAACGCACTCACTGAAGTTGCTGATTTCGTCAAGAACATCGCCGGTGGACCTCCCCGATTCCTTGTCGCAAAACCAGGTCTTGACGGACACTCCAATGGTGCTGAACAAATCGCAGTTGCTGCCCGAGATGCCGGAATGGAAGTCGTATACAGCGGAATCCGGTTGACACCTGAGCAAATCGTCGCGAGTGCCGTCGATGAAGATCCCGATGTGGTGGGACTTTCCATCTTGTCGGGCTCACATCTTCAATTGGTTCCCGATGTTGTGAAAAAGCTCCGTGCCCAAGGTGTGGATGCTCCCGTCATTGTGGGTGGGATCATTCCCGAGGAAGATCGCGATCGTCTCGCAAACGAAGGAGTTGCGGCGGTGTATACGCCAAAGGACTTCGATATTGCCAGAATCATGCGCGAGGTAGCAGAACTCGCAGTCTCACATCGCCAAAACTAAGCGATTTTCTTTCCTCATCGCGAAGATGTGGGAATGAATCTGTTTTGCACGATGTTCCACACTGCATGAGCATTTTCACAACTCCACTGTCTTCGCTGTCGGGAACACCCGACGTTTTGTCTTCTTTACATGACAAGGTCGTTCTCGTCGTTAATGTCGCAAGCAAGTGCGGTCTCACTCCTCAGTACGAACAGCTCGAGCAGTTGCAGAAAAAATACGCCGATCGTGGTTTCAGCGTGTTAGGCGTTCCGTGTAATCAGTTTCTCGGGCAAGAGCCAGGAACAGCTGAAGAAATTCAAACGTTTTGTTCTACGACATACGGAGTCACATTCCCATTGACAGAAAAAGTTGACGTCAATGGCGACAACCGCCACCCGCTGTATTCAACATTGACCGCGGTTGCAGATGCCGAAGGAGTGGACGGCGATATTCGTTGGAACTTTGAGAAGTTCCTTGTCAACCGACAAGGCGATGTCGTCGCGCGATTTCATCCAAAGACCGCACCAGATGCACCTGAAGTCATCAGTGCAATCGAAGCTGCTCTGTAAGAAAAACTTCTAAGCGCGTTCGCGTGCGATGAATTGGTCCAGTGCCGGACCGCTTTCGAAACTTGTGATTAAGGCATAACGAGGAAAATCGTGATTGTGCACGACCACGTGCCACAAACGCTGCGTGTCCACCACAAATCGTGTCCCTCTGGAAAGCGGCACTCGGCGCTCCGTTGTGGGATCTGGCAATCCATCTGGGCCATTATCCATCAACAACATGTAACTATCGGGGCTGTCGGTCAACTCGACCCAGGTGCGCACGACCCATCCCTCGTTGTCAGGATTGAAACGATTGTTGTCATCACGATGAATGGAACGAATTGCTTGTTCACGATCTTGTGGTTCAAGTTTGATGATGCGCACACGACCAAAGTTTGCACCCACCGACGAGACGTAATTCTTCAGCGTCGGCGCCAACTGCGCATTGGAAGTCCAGACTGCGTCTTTGTCAGTCTTTCCTTTGTCCCAAAAACCACGACAGTCCAATTCTCCATCGGCAGACGCCAGCGGCGCAAAGTTCGTGTCGCCGCCACTTTTCCAATCGAAATACTCAAGTGATTCCCACTCAGACGATGGAACATCAAATGGTGCGGGCTTCAGTGCAACAAACCCTGTCTCATCCAAACATGCAAGACGTGGGTGAGGAGTGTTCAATGGAATTGCCACGGACCAATGTTCTTGAGTCGGCCAAAAAGTAGTGGTCATGGTTCCAAGCGTATAGATGAATCACACTCACGGGAAGTCATCACTCACCAACCGCGACAAAACGCATAAACAATGCGCATCAGGGAGGCATTGTTGTGGTCGCACCAATGGGAACAAAGCCTGTCGATGGCGGCAACATCAACTCTGTGCCTGCGGGCACATTGTCGGGGTTCTTGATGTTGTTGAGTTCCACCAATGCTGGAGCGGACAAATTGAAACGTTCCGCGATGCGATACAGCGTGTCGCCAGATTGAACGATGTAGATCTGTGGCGGACCGGTGGTAGTGGGGACTCCCGATGTTGTGGACTCTTGTTGGCCTTCCACTGTTGACGTCGGTGAACTACTTGTGCCCCCTCCATCGGTCAGTAATCCCGACAAGATCGCCAAGAACACAAATACGCCCGTACTCCACACAAGATAGGTATGAAGTCGGGTACGTAAAAACATCAACCCCATGTTAGGTCTCTGTGTCATCGGTCGTACCGACATCTTCCATCACGTCTTCAGAGGCTCACTGTCGTAACCTCATATGCCAATGACTTCAGCCGTTCGAACCTTCCCAGGCGCTCGCCCACCCGATCGATTCCGTCGCGTCAACGCAGACGGGGTGGAGATTGCTGTTTACGAATGGGGCAAGGAGTCTGACCCTGTTGTCTTTTTTGTGCATGGTGGTTCAGACTTCGCCCGCACCTTCGACATTCTCGCTCCTCGCATCGCCGACCAAGGCTGGCGTGTTGTCGCATGGGACCACCGAGGTCATGGCGATAGCGACTACGCCGCGTTGTACAGCTGGGATGCAGATATTCGCGATGCCCTGCACGTGATGTCGTCGACTACCTCACAACCTGCACCTGTCGTGGCCCACTCAAAAGGTGGAGCGTTAATGATGCAATTAACGGAGTCGAGCCCATACCGCGTGTCGCGAATGGTGAACATCGACGGAATGCCCAGCAAGCGGCGCATGCCCGATGTCCCTGACCACGACCAATCACGGTTGATGGCAACTGAAATTGGTTCATGGTTGGACTATCGACATGAAGCAACACACGCAATACGTAAACCGGGAACACTTGAAGAACTCGCACAGCGTCGCGCGAAAATGAATCCCCGATTGTCGATTGAATGGTTGGAGTATCTCGTCACCGTTGGTGCACGTCAATCAGAAGATGGTTGGAGATGGAAGCTCGATCCGTCGATGCGCTTTGGAGGTTTTGGACCATGGCGTCCAGAGTGGAGTGCACTGCGAATGGCATCACTACCGATTCCATTTCTCGGTTTGATTGGAACAGTAGATGAACCAATGGGCTGGGGTGCACGTGCGCGCGACATCAAACCGTGGTTACCAGCTGGTGGGCAACTCGAAGTTTTAGAAGGTATTGGTCATTTCATTCATATTGAAGAACCAGACCGTGTTGCGAACATCATCGGGGAGTTTTTGTCGTGAACACCGTCTTTCTTCAACACAATCGAATCACTTTGGCCCTGCATCACATCCGTGAAGGAGATGGTCGCGCGCTACTCCTCTTGCATGGATTGGGTGAAGATGCCGCGGCAATGAATTCACTGCACGTGGCATGGAGTGGACCAATTTGGGCGTTGGATTTCACCGGGCACGGTCAATCCACAGTTCCCCGCGGGGGCGGTTACTCAGCGGAAATCTTGATGGCCGATGTCGATATTGCGCTTCGCCACATTGGTGAA
>JBEDHS010000125.1:0-8271 GCA_041173945.1 Actinomycetota bacterium | reverse complement strand
GCCGTGATCGAATCGATGCACTGCGCGTGCTTGCCGCGTCACATCTGCGATACGGACACCTCCAAGAAGTCATCGTGCAGAACTTTCTTCCCAAACCAGGAACCGCAATGCACAAAGCACGGCCATGTCCTGAAGATGAATATTTGTGGTCGATTGCTGTTGCACGACTTCTACTTCCCGAGTCTGTCCATCTTCAAGCGCCTCCGAATCTGTCCGATGATTTCGGCGTGTTGCTTGATGCAGGTATCGACGATTGGGGCGGCGTCTCACCGGTGACAGCAGATCATGTCAATCCGGAACGACCTTGGCCCGCGTTGGAACGATTGGGGGCCGTAACACAAGCACGAGGCTTCGCGCTTGCTCCTCGATTGACGATCTATCCCGAATTCGTGCGCCAACCAGAGACATGGCTCGATGAGTCACTGCGATTCGTGGTGCAAGACCGCAGCGATGCCGAAGGTCTCGGTCGAGATGATCCGGGTGCAATGTGGCCAGAAAAAGTCACCGCGGCAGACGTGGTGCATGATGGTGCTGAAGTTGTTCTAGTTGGACACAAATCAACCCAGTGGTATTCAGGTTCTAACGTTCGTCCACCAACGCTGATTCCACATCATTCGCCATCGGCCAATGGTCGTATTAAAGAGATCATTGAAGGACACCGAAGCGGCAGCGAACTTGGCGAAAAGGAAGTCGTCGACTTGTTTCGAGCGCGAGGATCAGAGGTGGGATACATCGCCGAGTATGCAGACGAGCTGAGATTCAATGCCGTCGGTAACGCAGTGACATGGGTGCACAACCGCAACATCAACTACACCAACGTGTGTACATACAAGTGCAAGTTCTGCGGGTTCTCCAAAGGTCCGCTCAGTTTGAATCTGCGCGGGACACCATATTTGTTGACACTTGATGACATCGCCGAGCGTGCACGCGAAGCATCACTGCTTGGAGCAACAGAGGTCACCTTGCAAGGTGGCATTCACCCCGATTTTGATGGCGACTATTACATCGATGTGACACGAGCAGTAAAAAATGCAGTTCCTGATATGCATGTTCATGGCTTCACCGCCCTCGAAGTCACAGAAGGTGCGGCGCGAAACGGAGAATCCCTCAGTGACTATTTGCTGCGCTTGAAAGAAGCCGGGCTCGCCTCGCTTCCAGGAACAGCGGCAGAGATTCTGGATGATGACGTTCGCGCCATCATTTGTTCAGACAAAGTGAACACAGAAGAGTGGATTGAGTGCCATCGACAAGCACACAAGATTGGGCTTCACTCGAACATCACGATCATGTACGGAAGTGTCGAACATCCTGAATCGTGGGCAAAACATTTCATGGTCACTCGGGAGCTGCAAAAAGAGACAGGTGGGTTCACCGAGTTCATACCGTTGCCGTTCGTGCATATGGCGTCGCCAATCTATTTGCAGAAAAAATCTCGGCGTGGCCCGACATTTCGCGAAACAATCCTGATGCATGCGATCGGCCGTATTTTCTATGACGGACTGATCGACAACGTTCAAGTCAGTTGGGTAAAGATCGGAACCTCGGGTGCTGCACAACTTCTGCAGGCGGGGTGTAACGATTTAGGTGGCACTTTGATGGACGAGAACATCTCGCGTGCCGCTGGTGCAAACCACGGCCAAGCAATGACCGAAGGACGCTTCGGAGAGATAGTCGCTCCACTTCGTCGCACTTTGGTGCAACGAAACACTGCGTACAAATTCCTTGCTACATCTCAGTTCGGCGGGCAAGAACTGCAGAACGTGCATGGTCAATATCTTTGACAAGTTGCGCCTGTAGTTCATCAATACCACCGAATTGACGTTCACTGCGTAAGAACGCAAGAAACTGGATTGACGCATCTTCTCCATACAAGTCGCCAGAGAAATCAAGCAGATATGCCTCGAGCAATGAATAACCCTGGCTTGCATAAAAAGTAGGGCGACGACCCAAGTTGATGGCACAGGGGTACTCACTGCCGTCGGGTCGACGATAGATCCCTGCATACACCCCATCTGATGGCAAACAGATTCCCTCTGGGATGGACACGTTTGCTGTGGGAAAACCAATTGTTCGACCCCGTTGATCACCTTGGGTGACAACACCGCGAACCTCGTGAGCGCGACCCAACATTCGTGTTGCAAGGTCAATTTCGCCACCTGCAAGCGCACGACGTATTGCCGTTGAACTCACTGGTTCATCTATTCCATCGGCTCGCGGAACCAGTACAAGAGGCTCACATGTGAAGTCGTGTCGCTCCCCCATCTCACGTAACAAGGTGATGTTGCCCTGTCGTTTGTGTCCAAAATGAAAATCTTCACCGACAATGACGGTGCGCACATGAAGTGCATCGACAAGGACTCGTTTCACAAAATCAACAGGTGTTTCTTGTGCTTGTGCGTCGTTAAAGGGCACAATGACGACCGCATCAACTCCAGTCGCTTCAAGAAGTTCTCGCTTCTGTTGATTATTGGTCAGCATCTTGGGTGCTGCCTCCGGGCGCACAACCGATGCAGGATGTCGGTCGAATGTGACAACGACGCTCAGTGCCCCCGTCTCGCGAGCGCGACGAATGACCTGATTGATGACCGTTCTGTGTCCGCGATGCACGCCGTCGTATGCCCCGATCGTGGCCACACAGCGCTGCGAAGGCCACGGTGAAACGGAAAGATCAGTCACCACATGCACGGCACGTCACGCTATCTGCCGCCGAACACCACCGTCGGCTTGGCAAGACGATCACGCCAGAGTTCAAACACGGCAACGAGTTCTCCGTTGTCGCGGAGTGCAGCCCATGGTCCATCTCCCGCCCACGCCTCGCGCACTCGACCATAGAGAACGTCATCAATTTCTTGTTCGGTCAACACGTGTGTGTCCATCTCGCGCACCGCTTCTATGACTGGCAACAACACAGGTGCATCGAGCGAACAGGCTTCATCAAGTGAGTACGGACCAATTGAATGACGACGCAACTGGCGAATGTGCGCCCCACCCCCTAATGCGGTCCCCAGATCAGCACCTAAAGACCGCACGTAGGTTCCGCCGCCACAACGAATGTGAGCACGCAACACCGTGGGATTGTTGGTTTTGTCAACTGAGAACTCATACACGGTGATCGGGCGCGGTTCACGCTCTATCTCCACTCCCTCGCGAGCAAGTTGATGAAGCCGCACACCATCGACGCGCAATGCCGACACCATTGGTGGAACTTGCATGATGTTGCCGACAAAATTTTGCGCAATCACTTCGCGAACTCGCTCGATGTCGATGTCACCCATGTCGAAGTGTTCGATGACATCACCAGAATCATCCAAGGTATGTGTTGTGGTTCCAAAGACGATCTCACATGAATACGTCTTGTCCATCTCGCCCATAAACCGAAAAAGCCGTGTTGCGTTTCCGACGCCAATCACAAGAAGCCCGGTCGCATCAGGATCCAAAGTTCCAGTGTGACCAACTCTTTTCTCTCCAAAATGTTTACGCAAGATAGACACCGCGTCGTGGCTTGTCATTGCAGCGGGTTTGTCCAGCAGAACTACACCATGAACCGTTGGCGGTCGACGTCGCGCCATTGTGAGTCAGTCGAGATCTGTGTCTGGTTGTGTATTCGGCTTTTGACGAAGCAACTCTTCAATTCGTGCCGCACTGCGAATCACTTCATCTGGCTTGAACGACAAGATGGGAGTTTTTCGCGCGTGCATCTGTCGGTTGATAGACGACTGCATGCGTGCTCTGTATTCATTGAGAACTTCAATCACCGTCTCGTCATCTTCTTCGCCAAACATCGAGTCAAAAAACACGATGGCCCGGTTCATCTCTGGGTCGACATCGATGGCCGTGATTGTCACCAGCTCAAGACGTTCGTCATCAATACGGGTCAGTTCATCGGCGATGACTTCTCGGAGCACTTCGGACAATCGAGCCGTGCGGGGGTAGCCATGCGACGAGCCGCCCTTGGGAGCGCGGCGGCCAGACCTTGGACGTTGCTTAGACACGACCTATACGATGGCACAACCATGACTGAATCGGCGACGCCCCCAGCCCAAAGCCCTGCGAATATGCCTCCATATCGATATTCGGCTCGTTTAGCAGCCGAAATAGAGTCACGTTGGCAAGACTTGTGGGAACAACGAGGTACTTTTCACACCCCGAATCCCGCCGGTCCACTCGCAGACACCGCCCGATTAGCGGGGAAGCCAAAGGCTTTCATCGTCGACATGTTCCCCTACCCATCAGGCGCAGGCCTTCACGTCGGACACCCGTTGGGCTATATCGGCACCGACGTCTATGCCCGTTTCAAGCGCATGAAGGGTTTCAACGTATTACACACGTTGGGCTACGACAGTTTCGGTTTGCCTGCCGAACAACACGCCATCACCACTGGCATTCATCCTCGCATCAACACCGAATCCAACATCGCCAATATGCGTCGTCAATTGCGCCGACTAGGACTTGGTCACGATCAACGCCGCAGTGTGTCCACCACCGATGAGGATTTCTACAAGTGGACACAGTGGATCTTTCTGCAAGTTCATGGTGCGTGGTACGACACGGAGCAAAAACGAGCACGACGAATCGAAGAATTAGTCACTGAATTCGACAAGGGCACACGCCCTACTCCCGATGGTCGTCCATGGTCGCAGCTGACAACCAACGAACGACATCAGGTCATCGATTCCTATCGACTCGCTTACCTCACCGATGCACCCGTGAACTGGTGCCCCGGACTCGGCACAATTTTGGCGAATGAAGAGGTGACCGCCGAAGGACGAAGCGACATCGGGAACTACCCCGTCTTTAAGCGCAACATGCGTCAATGGATGATGCGCATCACTTCCTATGCGGATCGCCTGTTGGACGATCTTGATCGATTGGATTGGCCAGAACCAATCAAATTGATGCAACGCAACTGGATTGGTCGAAGCGTTGGTGCACGAGTGGCATTTTCATCATCGGCCGGGAACATTGACGTGTTCACGACCCGACCCGACACGCTTTTTGGTGCAACATTTCTCGTTCTCTCACCCGAACACCCGATGGTCGCGTCGTTGACGTCACCAGAGCAACGAGATGCTGTCGAGAGATACTGTGCGCAAGCAGCCGCAAAACAAGACAGCGAGAGACAAGACGATTCCAAAGAGAAAACAGGCGTGTTCGTTGGTGCGACTGCGACAAACCCCGTCAATGGCACACAAGTGCCAATTTATGTTGCGGACTATGTCTTAATGGGATACGGAACAGGCGCGATTATGGCCGTGCCGAGTGGCGACCAACGTGACTTCGAATTTGCTCGCACATACAACTTGCCCATTGTCGCTACTGCAATGCCGCCCGATTCCTGGTTCGAACAACACGACATTGCCCCCAGTGCCAACTGTTCAACATGGCCATGTGCATTCACCGGCGATGGTGTCTATATCGATTCGGCGAATTCGTCAGTCAGTCTGAATGGATTGACATCAATCGAAGAAGCAAGCACGACGATTGTGGAATGGCTGGAGAAGAACAGTCATGGCCAAGGCACCACGACGTATCGCCTCCGTGATTGGTTGTTCTCACGTCAACGCTATTGGGGAGAGCCATTCCCGATTGTCTATGACGAAGACGGCAATGCGCATGCAGTTCCCGAGTCGCAACTACCTGTGTTGTTGCCAGAGCTCGCCGACTTCAAACCCACAGCACTTGATCCGAACGATGCAGACAGCGACCCCATTCCCCCGCTTGCACGCATCACCGACTGGACACAGGTCACGATGGATCTAGGTGACGGTCCTCGCTCGTATCGCCGCGAAGTCAACGTGATGCCTCAGTGGGCTGGATCATGTTGGTATGAAATGCGATATCTCGACCCCACGAATGACACACACTTTGTCAATCCAGAGGTCGAAAAATATTGGATGGGTCCAGCGCATGAAGGCCACACCGGTGGTGTGGATCTCTATGTCGGCGGCGTTGAACATGCCGTGCTTCACCTGTTGTATTCACGTTTTTGGCACAAGGTTCTCTACGACCTCGGTCATGTCTCAAGCGAAGAACCATTCCATCGCCTTTTTAACCAGGGCTACATCCAGGCCTATGCGTACCGCGATGCACGCGGCCAAGCAGTTCCGGCTGCTGAAGTTGTTGAGAACAATGGTGCATATTCATGGAACGGTGAGTCCGTGTCCCGTGAATACGGAAAGATGGGTAAAAGCCTGAAAAACATCGTGACACCCGATGAGATGTATGAAGAGTTTGGCGCAGACACTTTCCGCTTGTACGAGATGTCGATGGGACCACTTGATGCCAGTCGTCCGTGGAACACTCGCGATGTCGTGGGAATGCAACGATTCCTCCAACGTTTATGGCGCAACATGGTCGATGAGGACACCGGAGACCTGATTGTGACGAACGATCCGGCACCCGAAGAGCTTCTGCGACACCTACATCGCACTATCGCCGGCGTCGAAGCCGACATGGACGGACTCAGGTTCAACACGGTGATCGCCAAACTGATTGAGTTCAACAACGCTTTGACTCAACATGTCACCCAGACTCACTCGTCGCCACGTGACGTTGTTGTCCCACTGGTGCAAATGCTCTCTCCGTTGTGCCCACACCTTGCCGAAGAATTGTGGGCACGTCTCGGACACAGCGACACAGTGACATACGAGCCATTCCCCGTAGCTGACCCTGAACTGCTGAAGGAAGACACCGTTGAAATCCCTGTGCAGATCAACGGAAAAGTTCGCGGCCGTATCGTCGCTTCTCCCGATGCAGATCAAGACACCCTGGTCGCACTTGCCCAAGCAGTCGACTCGGTTGCAGCTGCACTTGCAGGCAAACAGATCGTAAAGACCATCGTCGTACCCGGCCGCATGGTTAATCTCGTTATCAAGTAATCACAGAAACAGCAGGTCAATGGAACAGTTTTTAGGGGCGGCCTGTGCCATCTTAAGCATTGGTTTTATTTGGCCGCAGGTGTGGCGTTCACTTCGTCATAACACCACCCATGGCATCTCGCCATTCGGTTTGATTCACGGATTACTGGGTTCCACGATGTGGTTGACCTACGGAGTTATCGAAGGAATCTTCCCTGTCGCCTTGGCCAATGCGTCGTTCATCACCGCACAATCACTGATTATTTATGTCGCATATCGAAATGGCCATCTCGAACGACAAGTCCTCACCATCACATATCCACTGGTCGCAACAATGTTGATAGTTCTCACCCAACTACCAGCGTCCCCGATTGGTCTTGCCGCAATAGCAATTAGCGGAAGTTCGATCATTCCTCAATTCGTTCACGTGCTGCGCACGGAGAATCTGCATGGTATCTCGATTGCTAGTTACCTTCTCACAATCCTCAACTGCTCCTGTTGGTTGTTATACGGATTCGTGATTTCAGATCTCATGATTTCCGCGCAGAACTTCGTCGCGGTTCCAATCTTCATCTATGTCACATGGCGCGCGTGGCGTTGGCGCATCAACAATTCAACCGAACTCGAAACCATCGCCAACTAAATCGGTGGGTTGCACTTTCAACTAGTTGAAGTAGCGCGCCATCGCAGCGATTTTTTGAGGATCTGGTAATTGTGTTTCAAAGAGAATCAGACGCGTCACTCCCTCTTTCACCAACTCTTGGTGAAAAGGATGTTCCGGGTCTGCGTACTCGGGAACAAACGGCGCCCACACCGATACATCAAATTCAGCATCATTGCCCGATGCTGTCACTGCTGCGCGAATAATCTCACCACGATCTGGATGATTAAAGCGCGTGTTCACACCATCTAGATGACGCCCCGCCAACTCGGCAAGTGCGACGCTATTAGTGCCGGCAAAGATCCGAGGCGATCGAGCAGGCCGTGGAAAGCCGTTAAACGATTCATGACGGTCGTCGCTCCAGAGATGACGCATCACTTCCACACTGTCAATTAATCGACTATGGCGTGCTGCCATGGATGGCAACATCTCAATGCCGAGGGCACGTTGTTCTGCTCCCCACTCACTCTTGGGTGCGGCTCCCGCTCCTATACCCAAAATTAATCTCCCGCCGGAGACATCTTGCAGAGTCGACACGATGTTGGCTAACAAACCAGGGTGTCGATTATTGACATTGGTGACCAATGTTCCGATATTGATTCGCGATGTTTCGCATGCCCACGCAGTCAATGTGGTGAAACACTCGAACATTGAATCAGCGCCAAACATCTCGCCGGAGAAGTGATCCAAGTTCCACACAGTGTCAAACCCAGTTTCCTCGACGGCGCGAACAGCCTCGCGAATCTGTGCCCA
>JBEDHS010000124.1:0-8847 GCA_041173945.1 Actinomycetota bacterium | reverse complement strand
GAAGAAGAAGCACAACAACGATTCAATGGTTACTTGGCAATCGGTGGAACAAAGTCTCCGGACTTCTTCCATCGCGAGTTGGGCAAGATCATTTGGGACTACTGCGGTATGGAGCGCACCCAGCAAGGTTTGGAAAAGGCCTTGTCGGAAATTCCCGCACTGTATGAAGAGTTCAAGAAAGACCTTCGCGTCACAGGCGACGGTGCAAGTTTGAACCAGACCTTGGAAAAGGCCGGTCGCGTCGACGATTTCTTCCAGTTGGGAATGTTGATGTGTCGCGATGCTCTCGATCGCAACGAAAGTTGCGGTGGCCACTTCCGCGCTGAATATCAGACAGACGAAGGCGAAGCATTGCGCGACGACGAGAATTACTGTCACGTGTCTGCATACGAATGGGGTGGCGATCCAATGAAGCCACGTCTCAATGTGGAACCACTCGTCTTTGAAGAAGTACACCTCGCAACCAGGAGCTACAAGTGAGCAACACCATCAAGAACATCACGCTCAAAATTTGGCGTCAGGCTGGTCCAACAGCCAAAGGTCATTTTGAGACACACACCATCGATGAGATCACCGATGAAGCCTCATTTTTGGAAATGCTCGACATCTTGAATGATCGTTTGGTGACGGAAGGCAAAGAAGCCGTTGTCTTCGACCACGACTGCCGCGAAGGTATCTGCGGTACCTGTTCATTGATGATCGATGGTCAAGCACATGGACCACAGCGCGGAACAGCAACATGCCAGTTGCACATGCGCAAGTTCAAAGATGGCGATTCGATCACCATCGAGCCATGGCGTGCATCAGCATTCCCGATCATCAAAGACTTGATGGTGGATCGTTCCGCATTTGACCGCATCATCGAATCCGGTGGCTACATCACCGCTGAAACCGGTGGTGCACCAGATGCGAACCTCATTCCGATCCCCAAGCCCATCGCCGATGCCGCGATGGACTCAGCAGAATGCATCGGATGTGGAGCATGTGTTGCAGCGTGTCCAAATGGTGCTGCCAACTTGTTCACCGCCGCCAAAGTCGCCCACCTCAACCGCTTGCCGCAAGGTCAAGCAGAGCGTTACAGCCGCGTTGAATCGATGGTCGAGACAATGGATGAATACTTCGGTTCGTGCACCAACCACGGTGAATGTGAAGCCGCTTGTCCAAAAGAAATCAGTATTGATGTCATTGCATTGATGCACAAGGATTACCGCAAAGCGAAGTTTGCTAACCGTAAAGATCTCGCACGTTCATAGGAACAACACATGACAAAGCCACAGGTTCCCGCTTCATTACCAAGCACACTTGGTGCTCTTCGGGCCTCTGGCTGGAAATCAGTACCCGTGAAGGAAGAGTTGCGCGCCAATGCGGTGCGCAACATCTCTGAAGGTAAACCCTTGTTCGATGGAGTGATGGGGTATGAAGAAACAGTCATGCCCCAGTTGGAAAACGCATTGCTCGCGGGTCACGACGTGGTGTTTCTAGGGGAGCGCGGTCAGGCAAAAACTCGCATGATTCGTTCACTGACGAACTTGCTCGACGAGTGGATGCCGATTATCGCTGGATCAGAGATCAACGATGATCCGTATAACCCAGTGTCGCGACACGCACGCGATGTTGTCGCCGAAGAAGGCGACAACGCACCCATCGCATGGGTTCATCGCAGCGAACGCTTTGGCGAGAAGTTGGCAACACCCGATACGTCAATTTCCGATCTCATTGGAGAAGTTGACCCCATCAAAGTTGCCGAAGGTCGTTACCTCAGCGACGAGTTGACTTTGCATTACGGACTTGTTCCTCGCACAAATCGCGGCATTTTTGCAATCAACGAATTACCCGACTTGAGCGAACGTATTCAAGTGGGACTTTTGAATGTGTTGGAAGAACGCGATGTGCAGATTCGTGGCTACAAGATCAGCCTTCCCATCGATGTGCTGTTGGTGGCGTCTGCAAACCCAGAGGATTACACCAACCGTGGTCGCATCATCACGCCGTTGAAAGACCGATTCGGTAGTCAAATCCGCACGCACTATCCCCTCGATGTCGACACTGAAATTGCGATTATGCGTCAAGAAGCACGTCCGGCTTCCATTGGCGATGTCACGGTGAACATGCCTGCATTCATGGAGCGCATCATCGCCACGTTCTCACAACAAGCCCGCCATTCCAGCCAGGTCAACCAGCGCAGCGGTGTGTCGGTGCGATTGTCGGTCAGCAACTTCGAGATTCTCAGTGCCAATGCCGTGCGTCGCGCTTTGCGTGCCGGCGAGCGCAGTGTGGCCCCGCGTGTCAGCGATCTCGATGCATTGGCTGCCTCAACAGGTGGCAAAGTCGAAATTGAAGCATTGGAAGAAGGTCGCGAATCGGTCATTTTGCAACAACTGATCTCAGCAGCCGTATTGACGGTATTCCGTGAATCGACAGCGGGCATTTCGTTGGCCGATGTGGTCGCAGCTTTTGAAGAAGGTGTTGTCGCCCACGTGGGTCAAGACATGGCTTCAGAGGAACTGCTGACCATCTTGCAACAGATTCCCGCGTTGGCAGCTCCCGTGAACACCTTGACTGCTGGCGATAAGAACCCCGCAGTTGTGGCCAGCGCAGTGGAATTCATTTTGGAAGGTCTGCACCTCACACGTCGATTGAACAAAGACGCATCGGGAACGTCATCGACGTATCGTTCGCGAATGAAATAGAACGCTTAGATCACAAAAGGTGATCGCGTCCACAATTCGCCAGTGTCATTGCGCGCAGCATTTGCTGCTTCGCCACTCAATGTGACGACATGGATTGCTTCGTTCAGCCCTCGCAATGTCAGCGGTAAATGAGGTTCGGCAATAACTCCGTCGGGCAATGTCTCCACCTGATCAGAGGGGATAATTACTTCATACGGCTCTGCGGCATCACACAGTCGCGCAGCCATGTTGACAGCGGTTCCGATGTAGTCGTCGCCTTCGAACAGAAGTGCCAAGCCCGATGCAATTCCCACACGAATGCTCAACGGCGCACACGCAGCCAAGGAACGTTTTTGTAATTCGAGTGCAAATGTCACCGCGTCGCGTTGGTCGACCGCCACGATCATGCAGCCGTCTCCCAGCCATTTAGCGATACGTACACCAGTCTCAGAAGCCACATCACGGGTAACGGCACGCCAGGAGGCCAAGAGGCGCCCAGCAGCGTCGTCGCCGTTTTCGGTCGTAAAGTTCGTGAAACCCGAAATATCGACAAAGACAAAAGTTCTTGGCACCCGCATGGTGACCTCCACCTTAGAGCAAGTAAGTTGCCATTATGTCCGCGAGGTTTACCTACTCCCGATGGGATGGAACCCAGACCGGGTTCTCCATGGAAGCAGAGGAGGTCCTGGCCGAGCTCACTGACGACCTCTTGTTCCATGGGGACATCAATGCAGCCTTACGCCGCATGATGCGCGAGGGAATGACCGATGCCGACGGCAATCGAATAGAGGGCATTCGAGAGATGATGGACAAGATCCGTCGTCGTAAAAAAGAAATTGAAGAAAGCGGCGACCTCGGCGGGGTCTATTCAGAGATCGCGGATGCTTTGCGCGACATCATCGACGAAGAACGTCATGCAGTCGAAAATTCGGTGCGTGATGCAGAAGCATCTGGCGATGAACGTCGCGCACAAAATGCTCGCGACGCAGCAATGGAGCGACAGTTCCGGCTCGACATGATGCCCGATGATTTAGCCGGGCTGGTGCGCGAATTGCAGAGCTACGACTTCGAGTCCAAAGAAGCCGAACGACGCTTTGAAGAAATGCTCGACAAGTTGCGCCAACAGATGATGCAACAAGTCGTCGATCAGATGTCAGAGGGCATGCAAAACATGGGGCCTGAAGACATTGCCCGCATGAAAGACATGATGGCTGCGCTCAACGAGATGATCGATAAGCGCGAGCGCGGCGAAGATCCCGAATTTGAAAAATTCATGGAGGAGTACGGCGACTTCTTCCCAGAGAATCCGCAAACACTCGATGAGTTGTTGGAGAACATGGCGCAACGTATGCAAGCCATGCAAGATTTCATGAATTCATTAACTCCTGAACAACGCTCGCAATTGCAACAGTTGTCCGACCAGTTAATGGAAGACATGGATCTGAATTGGCAGATGCAACAACTTGGACAGAAGTTGTCCCAGATGTTTCCTCAGCCAGGGAACGAACGTGGCTACAACTTCCGTGGTGAACAACCCATGGATATGCAACAAGCCATGCAGGCCATGCAAGAGATGGGTCAATTAAGCGACATGGAAAACATGTTGCAGCAAGCCGCAAACCCGGCGCAGTTGTCCGAAGTCGACCTCGACAAAGTGCGCGAATTGTTGGGGGAGGGGTCGGCAAAATCGCTGGAAAGACTGGCGGAAATGACCAAGGTTCTCGAAGAAGCAGGACTGGTGCATCGCAAAGAGGGCAAGTTGGAACTGACCCCACGGGGACTTCGCGCCATTGGCAATAACGCTCTGCGCGAGATGTTCGCGCGTATCTCTCGCGACAAGTTGGGCCAACATCGCACTCCTCGTGAGGGCATCGGACATGAACGCACATACGACTCGAAGCCATATGAATTTGGTGATCCATTTCGTCTTGACTTGCAGCGCACAATTCGCAACGCGATCAGTCGTCAAGGTTCTGGAACCCCAGTGCGACTCACTCCAGACGACTTTGAAATCGAACGCACTGAACACACGTCGCGAGCATCAACAGTGTTGTTGCTCGACTTGTCGTTCTCGATGGTGCAAGCCGATCGTTTCGTGCCAGCGAAAAAAGTTGCCATCGCCATGCACTCACTCATCAGTTCGCAATTTCCGCGCGACTTCTTGTCGATTATTGGCTTCAGTAGCATCGCTTATCCCTTGAAGCCCGAAGAGCTTCCCGAAGTCAGTTGGGACCGTGAATACGGCACCAACATGCACCATGCTTTTGCTCTGGCACGCAAGCAATTGGCCGGCCAACCAGGCACCAAACAGATTTTGATGATCACCGATGGTGAACCCACCTCGCACATCACCGAAGACGGCTATCCCATCTTCACGTATCCCTACATCCAAGAGTCGGTGGAGTGTGCAATGCGCGAGGTAATGCGCTGCACCAAAGACAACATCACCATCAACTTCTACGTGCTTGATGCATCGGGTGCGTTACGCAACATCATCGAACAGATGACCCAAATCAACAAGGGGAGAGCTTTTTTCACCTCTGCAGACAATTTGGGCGACTACATGCTTGTGGATTTCCTCGAAAATCGCAGGAAAATGTCCCGATCTCGCTGAAATCTAGAACCTCAGTTTGCTATTTGCCTCAACATTTGTCACAATGACATGGCTGTAATTACAGGGGTGCAAGTCGATGTCTTCACGGAGAGTCGCTCGGGCCCATTGCTGGGAGGCAGAAGACATGCAGATAGAAAACGAACCCATCATCCTTGAACGTGGTTGGCAAGACGCAGCGAACTGCTTAGGCGTCGATCCCGACCTGTTCTTCCCCGAGCGCGGTGCCAGCACACGCGAAGCCAAAGAAGTCTGCAAAGGCTGCGTGGTGCGTGGGGAGTGCCTCGAATATGCCCTCGCCAACGGCGAAAAATTCGGCATCTGGGGCGGTCTTTCAGAGCGCGAGCGTCGTCGTCTGCGTCGTGCACGTGCTCAAGAGACCCGTCGCATCGTTAACGGCTAAATAGTTAACGGCTAAATAGTTAACCGTCTGGTTAGCGGCGATTCTCTAGTCGCCATTCAATTGTTTTTGTTTCATCCAGATCAAGAGCCTCCCAACGATCAGATGAAATTGCGACCAACGCATCACGCGGAATAAGTCCCACCAATTCGCAACGTTCTATTGCGGCACATTGTGCAACAGCGTCATAGGCACTGTCCGGGCCAAACGTGTTGGGCTCAATCAAGTTAAAACTCACTTGTGTGTAGTCACCCACGCGCAAACCCAACGTGCGCATCTGTGGTGTGCGCACGCGTCGCGCAATGTCGCGAGTGCGATCAATATCAACATCGCGCAACCAAATATTCCACGCCACAAGGGGTTTTCGCGCCCCCACACACAGTGCACCCGCCGTATGATGAGGTGTGTGTGGCCCCACATCGGGCATCAGCTCTGTCCATGCATGTCGGCGAATGTCAGGTAACGAACGTTCCTCGCCATAGAGAAACACCGGCATTTTTAATTCCGTGGATGCCCACACAGCAAATTCATCTCGCGCATTCACTGCATCATTCATTGTCGAATCTGCGAGCGGAACAAACGGCACAACATCAACAACGCCTAATCGCGGATGCACGCCGTCGTGATTGTTCAGCGACAACAACTCCACTGCGGCGCGTGTCAATGTGCGAGGTGCATCGGTTCCCACAAGAGTGAACACCGACCTATTGTGATCGGGGTCAGTATGGATGTCTAACAACGCATCTGCGACGCAGTCCCCAAGTTGGTCAATCAGCCCAAGATTTCGGCCTTCGCTGATGTTGATGACGCACTCAAGCACACTGCGTTCCTACCAACCCGACGGCCACTGTTGCTACTTGCGGTGGTAGGGTTTCGCTCATGGGAACATCCGAACTTGTCATTGTTGCTGTCGTATTTTTGGTGTTGTTCGGCGGTTCGCAATTGCCGAAGTTGGCAAAGAATTTGGGCGCTGCACAACGCGAACTGAAGAAAGCCATGGAAGAAGGTAAAGAGGAGCCAGGCTCCCCTAAAACCAACTAGGCCAACTGGCTGCGGCGACGCTTCAAGATTCTGCGTCTCTCGCGTTCGGAGCATCCGCCCCATACACCGTGCTCAATGCGTTGCTCAAGGGCGTATTCCAGGCACGTGGTGGCAACTGGACACCCTTTGCAGATGGCACGGGCGCGCTCGACGCCCACCCCGTCAGAGGGGAAGAACGTGGCGGGTGGGTAATTGCGACAATTTCCTTGTCCCATCCACGCTGTGGGTGAATCATCAAAGGGAACCTGCTTGACCGGTTCGCTGGTGATGTGAAGTTTTGCTGTCATGGCTCTCCTCGCCGTGGCTCCCGGATGGATCCACTCTCGGTCGGTGTCTATTTGACGCCGAGTCATGGCGGGAAGTTCCCGCAAAAACAGTCAAGCATGAAACGACTGTGATGGGACGGCAAGAAAGGTAAGGAGTCGGTAAGAATGTGCTTTTTCCACAGGCAAACATCGATTTCTTCAATGAAATCAGCCCAAAATCGCCATTTTCAGATTGTGAAAGGTGTCATGAGGCGCACCCGATAGGCTGAGGACTCGCCGATTTCTTCGAAGTTGGCACCCAGATTTGCCATTGGAGGCGCCCATGTCCGACGCACAGGTTCAACAAGCACCACGCGCTCATGCCCGCATCGTGTATCTCGGCGCCATCTCGCCTCATTGGGAGGTCTACGGCGACTACGGCGACCAAGCTGTTCTCGATGAGTTCCGTGCCCGCGTGTTGGCACGCCTCGTCTTATTGCCTCGCGACGATCCACAATTCCGTCGCAACATGGCCCGCATCGTGCGCGATGCCGAGCGTGAATTGATCTCGCTCGAATGGGATATGGGCGACCCAAACTACGAGTACTGATTTAGTACAACACCCTTGCCTTAACTTTCCCGCGTGACACCGCGAGGAAATCCAGTTCCAGACACATTGTTTGTCTTTATTGACGAGTCAGGAAATTTTGACTTCTCCGATCGTGGCACCCGTTTTTTCGTGATGGCGGGAATTGCTGCTCTGGCACCTCTTGATTCGGCAGCCGAAATGCAGGCATTGCGATATCAACTGCTTGCCGAAGGATTCGACATCTCAGGTTTTCACGCGGCCGAAGATCGTCAGTTTGTTCGTAATCGCGTATTTGAGGCACTTCAGGTTGTTGAGAACATCCAAGCACATGTGATTTACGGTGAAAAGAAGCGTGCAGCGCAGCACATCCAGTCAGATTCACAGTTGCATGCGCTTTTTGGACAGGCACTTATTCGATATTTCTTGAACGTTTTTCATTCATCTGAATATCAACGCGTCGTTGTCGTGTTTGACCAAGCTCTCACCAAGAAACGTCAAGGCGATTTTCACGGCGTCATCAAGCCCGAACTTAAAGCCCTGAGGAAACCATTTCATCTCTATTTCCAGAAGATGGTCACTGACATGAATGGCCAGATTGCCGATTATGTGGCATGGTCAAAGTACGTGCAGATGGAACGTAACGAAGACCGACCTTGGTTGAGCTTGAGCTCATCCCTAAAGCCGACAGATTTCAATATTTTTGAAAACTAAATAGGGGTTCGTTACTGAATTATCTGAACCTTGAGATGCCTTGTCTGCCGACATGCGACCGCCCCGACTAGCTGTAAAACAGCAGAGCCCAGGGGCTCTTGTCGTCGGGGCGGAACCTTTGAATAGAAGTTACACAGGGGGTGTGAAATCGTCAACGTATCCAAGCGTCGGGCTGAAATTCAGCGATGACGGGTGACGGGGAGGGAACCACAAGGTGAACTCTGCCTGAAGCATTGAACTACTGCCGCTGTGGAGTGCCGGTTCGTTCGTTACCCTGCCTCACGATGAGTCGTTGGTATGGCAACCGAGAATTGAGTTGGTTGGACTTCAACGAACGCGTGTTAGCGCTTGCCCGAGAAGAGTCGATCCCGTTGCTCGAGCGGTTGAAATTTCTCGCCATTTTCTCGTCCAACCTCGATGAATTTTTCCAAGTGCGCGTTGCCGCATTGAAAGGTCAAGTTGCTGCCGGGGTGTCGGTCGCTGGTGCAGATGGATTGTCGCCTCAACGTCAATTGCGCGAAATCTCTCAGCGTGTCGATGTGCTTGTCGGCGAACACGAACACCTATTACTGGATGTGGTG
>JBEDHS010000123.1:0-4084 GCA_041173945.1 Actinomycetota bacterium | reverse complement strand
ACTTGACGGCAGTTGAGAATCTGGAAATGATCGGTCGCCTGTACGGAATGTCGTGGCGTGATGCACGTCAGCGGACAAAGGCAATTCTCGAACAGTTCCGCCTCAGCGATGCTGCTCACCGACCACTGAAAACATTTTCTGGTGGTATGCGTCGCCGCATCGACCTCGCTGGTGCCCTTATTGCCGATCCACCTGTTCTTTTCCTCGATGAACCAACAACAGGGCTTGACCCTCGCAGTCGAGGAGATTTGTGGGACATCATCCGTGAGCGTGTCGCACAAGGAACGACCGTGTTGCTGACAACTCAGTATCTCGAAGAGGCCGACCAGCTCGCAGACAACATCATGGTGATTGATCGTGGTCGTGCGATTGCCGAGGGAACTGCCGATGAACTGAAGCGCCGA
This sequence comes from Actinomycetota bacterium, assembly GCA_041173945.1. Taxonomy (GTDB): domain Bacteria; phylum Actinomycetota; class Acidimicrobiia; order Acidimicrobiales; family Ilumatobacteraceae; genus UBA2093. The sequence continues at coordinate 3,680 of JBEDHS010000123.1, read as the reverse complement.
GTCGGCGGCGAACACCTAGACGTGCGAGTACGCGATATCACACGAGCTGACGAAGCAGACACAATACTGAGCTCAGTTGCGAACGGACCACTTCGTGTTCACCGTGAAGATGGAGAGATTTCTGCACCGGTCACACACGGCGTCGATGCCCTCAGCACAGTGCTCCGCAATCTTGAGTCTGCCGGTATCGACATTGTCGACATTGGTCTTCGTCGTCCCACTCTTGATGACGTATTTATGGAATTAACGGGTCACGAAGCGACCACTGAAGAGGACAAATCATGAGCACACTACGCGATTCCCTTGTTATCGCACACCGCAACGTCATTCGCATCAAACGCGTTCCCGACGTGATGGTTTTTGTGCTTATTCAACCTTTGATGTTTGTGCTGTTGTTCGCCTATGTCTTTGGTGGCTCTATTGACATCGCCGGTGGCAACTACCGCGAGTTCCTCATTGCGGGCATCTTTGCCCAAACGGTCGTGTTTGGTGCCACCTTTACAGGTGCTGGACTTGCCGAGGATCTACAAAAGGGTCTTATCAATCGGTTCCGTTCCTTGCCCATGTCGCGTTCGGCTGTTGTTGCAGGGCGCACGGCCAGCGATGTTGTTTATAACGCGCTTTCAATTGTTGTGATGTCGCTCGCTGGTCTTGCTGTCGGCTGGAGGATCAGGGGCTCAATACTTGATGCCATAGCAGGATATGCATTGCTGCTCTTTTTCTCGTATGCGTTCTCTTGGGTGATGGCCTGTGTCGGCCTCCTTGTTCCAACACCGGAAGTCGTGAACAACGCTTCTTTTATGATTCTTTTCCCGATGACATTTATCGCTAACACTTTTGTGCCGTCAGATAATTTGCCAGGAGTCTTGAGGACGATTGCGGAGTGGAACCCCATTTCAACATTGACCCAAGCAGTACGTGTGCGGTTTGGAAACATTCCTGCTGGAACACCTGAGCCCACTTCGTGGCCGCTGCAGAACAGTGTTGTGTATTCACTGATCTGGGCGGTTGCACTTATCGTCATTTTTGCGCCAATAGCGACTCGTCTCTATCAGCGTGCAGGCGCTCGCTAAATTCTCGCAACTCACAATCAAAGTTGTTACTCAAAGATCGTTGCGAAGAGTCCGACCTGAAACATCTTCACCAAGCGCTCGCGGGTTACAAACTCGGGGCCAAACTCCCAAAGTGAGATTCCATGGGTGAACGCCAAATAAGAAGCTGCGACACCAATGCAATCCGTATCGTTTCGAATCAGTCCACGGGATCGAGCGTCTTCGAAGACGGCAGCCAAATCACTACATAGTTCATCACGCTGCTGAGCGATCTGTGTAGCGAGTCCTTCGTAATCTTTTGCGCTACCAATGTCGCTATTTCTCTCCAGGCGAAGAGTGCTGCGTTCAGATGTAAACACAACACCCATTATTTGAATGATGAGTTCTCGAAACTCGTCTGAAGTTGTGCATCGAGAAGTCGCTTCTCTGAACTCGTTCAACATGAATCCGTAACGAGTTCGGAAACGAAGAGCCTTTGCTTCGGCAACCAATTGCTCACGGTCGCCGAAGTAATAGCGAATCATCCCTTGTGAGACCCCGGCGTTTTTTGCGACTTCGACTACGCGTAAGGACGCATCGCCACCTTGATCGATGGACGCAATAGCGGCGTGAAGAATCCTCTCCTTCGTCTCAACGTCGGTTGCTGCCATGGTGCCTATTCTCCCCCTGCGGCAACGGCCAAGTGAACTCCTGGGAAATCCTCCCAAGATCTCAAAATCATAAAATTTATTGTTAGACTTTTCGTATGAATACTCTCCGAAAAGTACGCCCGATAGGGATCGCGCTTGCGCTTATTGCCTCAATCGGAATTATGACCCAGCAAGTTCGTGCCGACGGCACCACCTGGACAAGCCGAACCGCAACTGAAGCGAACAACTGGAACTCCATTGCATACGGAAGCGAAACCTTCGTTGCCGTCGCATCGAATGGCACCAACCGGGTGATGACGAGCACAGACGGAATCACATGGACTGCCCGAACCGCCGCTGAAGCAAATACATGGACCGCCATCGCATACGGAAACGAAACATTCGTCGCCGTCGCTTCGACTGGCACTAACCAAGTGATGACGAGCACAGACGGAATCACATGGACAAGCCGACCGATTCCCTCGAACTCTTCGCAATGGAGCTCTGTCACATGGGGAAACAACCGCTTCGTCGCAGTCTCTCGAACTGGCGGATCGACAGATCGTGTGATGACAAGCACAGATGGAACAACGTGGACGCTTGCGAACTCGATTCACGATGGCAACTGGAACAGTGTCACCTTCGGAAATGGAACGTTTGTTGCAGTTGCTAATAATCAGGGCATAAACGCCAATCAGGTAATCTCCAATCGCGTAATGACAAGCACCGACGGCACGACGTGGACCGCACGCACTGAAGCTGCTCAGTCTGGCTGGACGTCAGTCACCTATGGTGGCAGCAAATTCGTTGCGGTCGCGAACAGTGGCACCGATCGCGTGATGACGAGCACAGACGGAACAACATGGACGGCTCAATCAGCATCCGACGCCAGCGCTTGGTCAAGCGTTGCCTATGGCGACGGGATCTACGTCGCTGTAGCGTCGTTCGGATCTGGTGCTCGCGTGATGACATCGGGAACATTCGTTGCTCCGACAACAACATCGCCAACCACGACAACAATTGCCCCATCGGCAATTCCAGGCGTCACAGTGACCGACACCAAGGTCTACTCTCGCCCGCCAGCACGCGTTGCAGCCGAATCGTCTATCAATGTTCTCACTCGCGCACAGAACAGAACATCGGACATTGCAACACGCACTCCATCGGTCTGTCTTCCGAACGATGACGAACTCGTGTTTATCGACACTGGTCGTTGTATTGCCGATGTTGTGAATACCAAGACACGACGCGTGTTGCGCACGCTACGAACCACCGTGATTGAGTCAGACGTCAGCGAATTGAACGTTGGAAATGAGATTGTAATTCTGGCGCCGATTTACTTCGAGAACGGTTCGTCGACTCTGAATGCAAAAGCAAAAAGAACACTCAAGAATTTGACAGAGCAAATCTCAGCTGCAGGGTCGGTCCTGGTTGTTGGCCACTCGGGAACACGAAATGGCAACTCACCTGAAAATATTGCGTTGTCTCAAGCACGAGCAAAATCAACAGTTGCTGAACTGCGAACGATGAAAGCAACGGGGCCCTTCTCCGTGAGCGGAGTGGGCGCATTAGACCCTGCACGATCAGCTCGTACCGAAAAGGCTCAGGCAAAGAACCGTCGAGTTGTGGTGGTTCTTATTCCTTAATCGTGAAGAACTCGTAATTCAGGTTCGGGATCTGACAGAAGTTCAACAGTTGTGTCCAAACGCATCGTTGTACGCTCTGTCAGATCGAACCTGTTCCACGATGCCGAACCCTGAGACGCAAATGCTGCAATCTCATCGGCAAATCGTGTCGCCAGTGGTTGCACGACGTCGACGTCGCCAAGCAACATCTCTGAACCAGGTGAATGAAGATTGTCGAACGCAAATGGAATATCTAGCGCGTGTGCAGAGCCAAGAACTCCCCCAAACGCTGGCGACGCCCACGTGAACCAATACATCCAGCTCGCTGTTCCAAGTTCTGCTCTTCGTTCACACAATTTTTGTGCTGGCCGACG
>JBEDHS010000122.1:0-3436 GCA_041173945.1 Actinomycetota bacterium | reverse complement strand
TTATTGGAACAGATCCCACAGATGAACGTCGTCGCCAAACGCGAGATATCACCTCTGATTTCCCACGAGATCCATCGCGCGATATCACCGGCGGCATGCCTCGTTCGCGCGGACAACAAGTTCGCCGCGTGGGGCCTCGTGGTCCACGACCTGGTGGCACAATCGGCCGAGATCTGCCAACTGCGGTGTCGACCGGTTTGATTTTGCTCGCAGCGTTTATCGGCGCGATCATGTGGCGACCCGCAGCTGTGATGTTGATTGTGTTGGCTGTCGTGGGACTCGCCGCAGTTGAATTTTTCAGCAAGGTCACCGAAAAGGGATACCGCCCTGCAACATTTGCGGGATTGTTGACCTGTGTCGCAGCGCCGTTGGCCGCGTACTGGATTGGTGACGCCGCATTGCCGATGGTGTTGGCGTTTGGTTTTCTCGCCACATCTATTGGTTTCATTGGAGCAACCAGCGTGCAAAGTGGCCCGATGCCAAACGTGGCAATCACCGCAATGGCAATGCTGTGGATTGGTCTCATGGGCTCGTTTGCCGCACTGATTCTGCGTTATTCCGTGAATGGAGCGGGAACACATGTCGGCACCGACACGTTGTTCATGGTTGTTGTCGCCGTTATCGCCAACGATATTGCCGGGCTGTTTGTGGGCTCATCGGTGGGAAGAACTCCATTGCGTGAATGGATTAGCCCAAACAAGACAGTTGAAGGAATGGTGGGCGGCGGAATTGCCAGCATCGTTGCACTCATCGTGTTTGGATCGCAAAACGGAACATGGAACACCATGACCGAGTGGATCGCACTTGGTGTCATTGTCGCAGTGATGGCACCCATGGGAGATCTGGTGGAATCGATGTTCAAGCGCAATCTTGATGTCAAAGATTTCGGCAGCATCGTCGCAGGACATGGTGGCGTGCTTGATCGCTTCGACGGCTTCTTGTTCGTCTTGCCTGCCAGCTACTACCTGATGTTGGTGATGCAACCCTGGCTGTAAGAAGCACCACATGAAAAGAGTTGCGATCGCTGGGTCGTCGGGCTCAATTGGTACCCAAACAATTGATGTAGTTCTTGCTGAACCGGATAGGTATCGGGTGTCGGCACTTGCTGTTGGATCATCTGCAGATACGGTCATCGAACAAGCTCGCGTGTTGTCGCCCGACATCGTTGTGGTCACAGATGAACAGTCTCGACGACGTGTCGCAGACGCGCTGCCGCATCTGACGGTGACGGGAACTTTGACCGACATTGTCGAGGTGGCCGACGTGGTGATTAATGGCGTGGTCGGCTTTGCTGGTCTCTCGGTGACATTAGAGACGTTGCGTGCGGGGCGAACTTTGGGACTTGCAAACAAAGAGAGCCTGATTGCAGCCGGCCCGATTGTGCAACCATTGCGCACAACCCCTGGCGCACAACTTGTTCCTGTCGATAGCGAACATTGTGCTCTGCATCAGTGTCTGCGTTCGTCTAACAACACAGACAGAGAAGTTGCACGACTTATTCTCACCGCGAGTGGCGGCCCCTTTCGTGGACGAAGTGCCGAATCTCTCGCGGGTGTCACCGTTGAAGAAGCATTGGCACACCCCACATGGAAAATGGGACCCAAAATCACCATCGACTCATCGACATTGATGAATAAAGGGTTAGAAGTCATCGAAGCGCACGAACTCTACGGAACCTCCTATGACCACATTGATGTCGTCGTGCATCCTCAATCCGTGGTGCACTCAATGGTCGAATTCACCGATGGTTCCACCATTGCGCAACTGTCGATGCCAGATATGCGATTGCCGATTGGGTATGCGCTCGGCTTTCCGCATCGCATTGCCACACCATTTGGACGAATCGATTGGACAACGCTGTCGCGACTCGATTTCGAAGAACCACGCCGTGACATATTTCCGTGTCTCGATTTGGCATACGAAGCGGGTCGTCGTGGAGGTACGGCACCGGCTGCGCTGTCTGGGGCAAACGAGGAAGTGGTGGACGCCTTTTTGTCCGGTGCCATCAAGTGGTCACATATCGCATCCGTTTTAGCCCGTGTCCTTGACCGTTTTTCTCACTCCACACCGCATACTGTCGACGATGTCTTAGATGCCGACGAACAGGGGCGTCGCTACGCCCGAGAGGAGTTAGCACGATGAACTGGTATCAGAAGTTTCGATCAGAGATGGCCGCTGGCGGCGCGGTCGAATCTCCCGATGCACCCGAGGTGGCGCGCTCTGGTCGCATGACCGGAATTGTGATGCTGGCGCTTTTGGTATGGCTCGCGTTTTCAAACATCTGGACGTTTGTCTTTGTCGTCGGACTTCTGGTGTCGGTGTTTTTGCACGAAGTCGGTCATTTCTCCACCGCACGGTGGACAGGAATGAAAGCCACACAGTTCTTCATGGGTTTTGGTCCACGTGTGTGGAGCAAGACTCGCGGCGAAGTGGAATACGGCGTTCGCGCATTGCCGTTGGGAGCGTTTGTTCGCATTATCGGGATGAACAATCTCGACGAGGTTGAACCACAAGATGAATCGCGTGCGTATCGATCAAAGTCGTACCCACGACGTCTGTTGGTGATTACCGCAGGCTCGCTGATGCACATGTTGATTGCTTTCACATTGTTCTTTGGTGTGTACACCACCGCCGGACGTGAGCAGTCGACGGGGATTGCACGAGTAGAGACGATGGATCAGACAGCAGGGCCTGCGTTTGCGGCCGGCATTCGTCCCGACGATGTGTTGATCGCCATCGAAGATCAGCGCGTCACCAATTACGACAGCGTGGTGCAAGCAATTCGTAGTCATCAACCTGGCGAAGAAGTATCCATCACGTTCGATCGACAAGGTCAACAACTTTCCACCGTTGTCGAACTTGCTGCTCATCCATCTGGGGATGGACGCGCGTATTTGGGTGTCTATGCCAATGATTGGGCGTGGGAGAGATTGAACCCCATCGAAGCAACAACACGAAGCGTGTCTGATATTGGCGCCACAATCACCGGATCAGTCAAAGGTGTGGTTACCGCATTGAACCCGCTGAATTCCATCGAACAGTTGACCGATGAAAACGCACCACTGGAGACTCGCCCCACAACGGTGGTGGGTATCAGCCAGGTGGGCGGAAACATTGGCCAGTCCGATGGCTTAAAGGGCATTTTGCTGTTGCTCGCCAGCGTGAACGTGTTTGTCGGTGTCTTCAATATGTTGCCGCTATTGCCTTTTGATGGTGGTCATGCAGCTATCGCAACGTACGAGCGCATTCGTTCCCGCAAAGGTGTCATGTATCGAGCCGACATCAACAAGATGGTTCCCGTGGCGACCACAGTGGTCGGGTTGCTGGCGGTTTTGCTGATAACAGGGCTGTATCTCGATATCACTCGACCACTCGGGTAACGCCATCGTTCACGCACGGGAATCCTGCAAGCGTCACCCCGTGGTGGCGTTGAAAT
>JBEDHS010000121.1:0-3283 GCA_041173945.1 Actinomycetota bacterium | reverse complement strand
CGGCTTCATCTGACTGCTGAGGTTCAGTACAAGCAGACAAGCCCATAACAAGCACGGCGAGCACACACCGTGCCCTAATCATCCCCATTCTCTGACGATAGGGAATAATCACCCTCGAATGTGTAAGCATGGAAGTCCATGTCGAATTCCACTGCATCTCATATAAAAACTTCAACGGTGGTCTTGGTCGGACTTGCCGCCGGACTTTTGTCGGGAATGTTTGGAGTGGGGGGTGGAATTCTCATTGTTCCGGGCCTGGTGCTTATTGCCAAGTTGGATCAACGGATCGCTCACGGAACGTCGTTGGCGGCTGTCTTACCTATTTCTTTCGCCTCATTGTTGTCGTATTGGTCGCATGACAATGTGGATTGGTCTGTTGGGCTATGGCTTGCACTTGGAGCAGTAGCCGGAGCACTGTTGGGAACCAAGTTGCTTCACCTACTGCCGCATCGCACTTTGGCGCTCGGATTTTCCGGCTTGTTGATCGTGACTGCAATCCGCCTGTTCATGCCATTGTCGTCGGGGCAACGCGACCCACTCGAACTTGTGGTTGTTCTCGCGTTGGTCGTTATCGGAGTGTTGACAGGAATTCTGGCAGGACTTCTCGGCGTTGGCGGAGGTGTCGTGATGGTCCCAGCGATGATGATGTTGTTGAGTTTGCCTTCGGCGATGGCAAAGGGCACGTCCGTTGCGGTCATCATTCCGACGGCGATCATGGGCACATTCCGTAACCGTGCGAATTTGAACGTGGATCTCCGCGCTGCTGCAATCTGTGGATTCGGCGGTATCCCAGCTGCCTTTGTGGGCGGATGGGTGTCGTCTCAGATGTCAGACACGGTGTCCAATGTGCTTTTTGCGTCCCTACTGATTGTGGTGTCCGTCAGGTTGTTGTTACAGGTTCGTACCGATGACAAGGCTGGGGTAGTTGAGCACTAGCCCGATGGAGTAGAACTCTGTTATGGGTAAATCTCGATTGGACGGAAAAGTTGCGCTGATTACAGGTGGCGCACGAGGGATGGGCGCATCAGAGGCACAACTATTCCTCGATGAAGGCGCACGAGTGATAATCACCGACATCTTGGACGACGCCGGGAAGGAAACAGCACAGCGTCTGTCGCCCGACGGGTCACAGTGCGTTTACTTCCATCATGACGTCACCAAAGAATCTGATTGGAATGAAGTACTCAAACAGGCGTTGGCAACTTTTGGGCAAATCGATGTGTTGGTCAACAATGCAGGAATCTTTGAACGCGGTTCCGTTATGGACACATCGCTTGCAGACTTTGAGCGCACGATGAGCATCAATGTGACAGGTGTGTTCTTAGGTATGAAGACCGTTGCGCCTCACATGGTGCAGAGGAAAAAGGGAAGCATCATAAATATCTCCTCTGTTGCGGGATTGAACGGAACACCAGGCTTTTTGGCATACGGCGCCAGTAAGTGGGCGGTGCGCGGAATGACTAAAGGCGTTGCGAAGGAGCTCGCTCCATTTGGTGTGCGCGTCAACTCAATTCATCCAGGAATCATCGATACCCCAATGCTGCAAACTTTCGATGAAGCAGGAGAGGGAGTACGAGAAATGGTGCGAACCCGAATTCCGCTCGGATATGAGGCCGAACCTATTCACGTTGCACGATTGGCGTTGTATCTCGGTAGTGACGACAGTGCGTATTCAACCGGGTCAGAGTTCATCGTTGACGGTGGTTGGTCAGCATGAGCATCTTGGGAACACGAGTCGTTCGCGTTGAAGATCCGCGCTTTCTCACAGGTGCTGGCACATACATTGGCAACCTTTCACTACCGGGTGCGCTTCATCTCACCTTTGTGCGCTCGACAATGGCTCATGCGCGCATCGTCGACATCGATGCATCAGACGCACTTTCGATGCCAGGTGTTGTTGCGGTCTGGACTGCAAAAGATATTGATATAGAGCCCGCACCTCCAGCGCATGGTTTTATGAACAAGGCAATTCGTTTTCCATACATCGCAATCGACACGGTGCGATTCGTGGGCGACATTGTCGCGGTGGTCGTCAGCACCGACAAATCATTGGGTGTTGATGCTGCGGAAACGGTGATAGTCGACTACGACCCATTGCCCGTTGTGTTGGATGTTGACGAGTCATTCCGAAACGAAGTGATCGTTCACGAAGCGGCGGGGACAAATGTTGTTTTGGCATTTGCCGAGCAAAGCACAGAGGATATTTTCGCCGACTGTGAAGTTGTCGTTGAGTTGACGATTGAAAACCAACGAGTTGCTCCAGCACCAATGGAAGTGCGTGCATGTGCTGCGGTGTGGGACGGGCAACGACTCACACAGTGGGCCTGCAGTCAAGGTGCTCATGGTGCACGCGATGGAATAGCAGAAGCCCTTGGGTTAGAACCACAACAAGTGCGCGCCATTACTCCTGATGTTGGTGGCGGTTTTGGTGCGAAGTCGGGTGTGTATCCCGAAGAGATTTTGGTGGGCTGGGCTGCACGACACCTGAATACCCCTGTTAGATGGACAGAGTCACGGACCGAAAACATGTTGTCGATGGGGCACGGACGAGGTCAACGACAGCGTGCGAAGATGGGCGGCACGCGCGACGGGCGAGTGACTGCCTATCGCTTGGATGTTCTGCAAGACGCAGGCGCCTATGCCAAAGCGGGTGCGGTGTTGCCATTTATGACACGTTTGATGGCAAGCGGTGTGTATGACATCGCCAAGGTTCAATTTGAATCTCATTCAGTGATCACCAATACGACACCCACTGTTGCCTATCGCGGCGCTGGTCGACCCGAAGCAACGGCAGCAATTGAGAGAACCTTGGATGAATTCGCACGTGTATGCGGCAAGGATCCTGCCGAGATTCGTCGCATCAACTATCTCCAGCCCTCTGCGTTTCCACTCACCACGCCAATGGGCGCCAAGTACGACTCTGGTGAATATGCCAAAGCTCTCGACGCTGCTCTTCAGGCTGCTGGCTATGAACAACTTCGCCAAGAACAAGCACAACGTCGTGCCACAGGAGATGTGGTGCAACTTGGAATCGGGATCGCTTCATATGTTGAGACCACAAACCCGATGGGTTCTGGCGATTACGGCTCGGTGGAAATTACTGCTGATGGCGGTGCGATTATCCGCACTGGGTCTTCCTCGCATGGTCAAGGCCATCACACCGCATGGGCAATGTTGGTCTCTGACGCAACAGGAATTCCCTTCGACAAAATTGATTTCCGTTTCGGCGATACCGATGACATTGAACGTGGTGGTGGAACCGGTGGATCACGATCGCTTCAAG
>JBEDHS010000120.1:0-4630 GCA_041173945.1 Actinomycetota bacterium | reverse complement strand
CAACTCCCAGAACAAACGTGTCGTCATCGAGAAGTGATTCAAAAAGACGAAGGCGAGTCTCGCCGAGGTAACAGAATCTGGTGTCGTGATTTCCGCCTTCGGCATTGTCGTAATGGGGGATCACAGTGGCGTTGATGCCAACGTGTGACAAAAGGTCGAGACCGTCAAGTCGTTGAACGTCCTGGCCGACTTTATAAATTTCATACACGGGAACAGTTGCTTTGCCCAGTGTGAGCGCGGCAGCAGAAGCGAACGTGACGATTCCGCCGGTTAAGAGTTTTTCCTCGATGAGATGTGCAACGGGTGTTCCATGCCAATGACGCAGTGCGTATGTGGGGGAGCCAGGCCCCGCAAAGATGTAGTCAGCATCGGCTAAGGCACGAAGCCCCCGTTCAATCTGAACAGGATCAGCTGCGATGTGTGTGTCATGCATTCGCACGAGTCCTGCAACCGCAATGTCGATGTTCACCGATGTTTTGAAATAGGCAACAGCACGCGCTGCAAGCTCGGGAGCATTTTCTTGAAATCCGTAGGGAGTGTCGAGCACAACTGCACGCACGGGTGTGGGAAGCAGACCAGTGAGCGAGCGGTGAGTGGAGACCATGGTCGGTGTTGTCTCTCCTGAGCCCATGATGGTGAGAATGCGTGGAGTGCTCATGCGAAAAATCCTGTGGAAATAGCGTGATCGATGACGGACGAGAACTGTTGGGGGAACTGTGCATGAAGGTCATGATCGGCTGGTTCAAACCACTCGACCCGTGCAGCTGGCAATAGCGACAAGGCGTGTGCAATTTGTTGTCGTTTCATTGCCACATGGTCATCGTTCGTTTTTGCTGCCGGGGTGAACATGACGGGAACATCTATCTTGTTCCACAACTGAGACGGGCGATGTTCCCACAGATTTCTCAAGATGGTCATATGGCGATCAAATGTCAACCATGGAGTAATGGTGCCGTCGGGATGTTGTTGCATGTTGTGCATTTGGCCGTCGATCGCCTCTTCACTCCAGTCGGGGTGCGCAGCGCGAATATATGAACGCAATCGATCGTATTTCATGCCGGCGAGATGCGGGGGTTGGAGAGTGCGTGCGCATTCATCCCATCCAGGAAATGCTTCGCACAATTCAATGGTGCCACCGTCAACTGCAACGACACCACGAATGAGATCGCCGAATGTGGCTGCTAACTCAATCACGATGTTTCCGCCCCATGACTGGCCGATGACTAATGGGCGTTTCCATGATGATGTTTCCTGACAGAGCTGTGTGATGATGTCGGCGACATCTGCTGCAATATCTGAAACGGCATAACCATCTTCAGTCTTTTCGCTCTGTCCGTGTCCGCGAAGATCGACTGCGACAACTCGATGTCCGAAGTCGGTGAGATACCGTGCCGGCCCATCCCAGAGGCGGGCATTTGATGCCAGTCCATGGAGCAGCAGTATGGGAATTCCCGACGGTGATTGAGATGCTGACCAATCCACTAGCCGCAGTTGAACGCCGTCTCGAACGGTGAGATAGCGAGAGGAAAACGGGTCAGGCACGTCTCCATTGTCGCGCCAAGTTGCTCGAATAGCACCACGAATCGCTTCTGACGCTCGTTGGGTCATAGGGTCTAGGGCAGATTCATAAAGGGGGAATCATGAAGTTGTCCATGGGAATCAATTACTCAGGTGGGTTCAAAGAAGCTGTGAGCCGAGTGGTTGAACTTGAAAAAGCCGGTCTCGACCAAGTGTGGATCGCAGAGGCATACAGCTTCGATGCAATTTCCCAAGTGGGTTACCTCGCAGCAAAAACAGAGCGAGTCGAAATCGGAACAGGAATCGTTAATGTGTATTCACGCACTGCAGCGCTGATGGCAATGACCGCCGCTGGTTGCGACTTTGTGAGTGACGGTCGTTTTATTTTGGGTCTTGGCGCATCTGGTCCTCAGGTGATTGAAGGCTTCCATGGGGTGCCGTATGAAAAGCCAATGCAACGCATTAAGGAATACATCGAGGTATGTCGCAAAGTGTGGGCACGCGAAGAAGCGTTGCAATACGACGGTAAGACTGTTCAAGTTCCACTACCTGCTGGTCAAGGCACAGGTTTGGGAAAGCCGTTGAAGATCATTAATCATCCTGTGCGTAAAGACATTCCCATCTGGTGGGCGTCGCTGAAAGACAAGAGTGTTGAAGCGACCGCCGAGATGGCCGATGGATGGCTTCCCATCATGTTCTACCCCGAGAAGTATCACAATGTGTGGGGAGCACAGTTGAAGGCTGGACTTGCAAAGCGTGACCCGAACCGCAAGCGTCTCGACATCTCGGCGGGAGGAATGTTGGCGATTGATGATTCGCTAACAGGCGATGCGCAAACAAAGATTCTGGACATGGCGCGTCCGAATATGGCTTTGTATGTGGGTGGAATGGGCGCACGTGGCAAGAACTTCTATAACGATGTCTGTCGCGACTATGGCTTCGAAAAAGAAGCGGTCGAAATTCAAGATCTCTATCTCGATGGCAAAAAGGACGAAGCAGCAGCGAAAATTCCTGGTGAGTGGATCATGAATGCAAACTTGGTGGGCTCGACCGGCTTCATCAAAGAGCGCATCGCGGCCTACAAAGAAGCAGGTGTCACCGTGTTGTCAGTGAATCCAATTGGTCCCGATCCGGTGGGGCAAATTGAAAAACTGCGCGCAATTGTGGACGGCTGATCAATGTCGGTTCTGACAGTTGATGTTGTCGCTCCCGGTTGGGAAGGTGTACGCGATGCCTTCTTGGAGGGATTTGAAAAAGGTGAGGACCACGGTGCTGGCGTCTCGGTCTTTCACAAAGGACAATGCGTCGTCGACTTGATGGGCGGATGGCGCGATCGCGATCACACTGTCGCCTACGACCCAGATGCTCTGCAAGTGGTCTTTTCCACGACAAAAGGTGTGATGTCGATTGCCGTTGCACTGTGTGTTCAGCGCGGACTTCTTGATTATCCAGAAAAAGTGGCGACCTATTGGCCAGAGTTCGCTCAAGGCGGCAAGCAAGACATCACAGTCGCCCAGTTGTTGGCACATCGCGGCGGCTTGTACACCTTGCCTGGTCCGATCACATTGGAAGATGCACTGAACTGGGATGTGGTCACTGCTCGTTTCGCGGAAATGGAGCCACTCATCGAGCCAGGTTCAATTCACGGCTATCACGCGATCAGTTTTGGCTGGCTGGCAGGTGAACTCATTCGTCGTGTTGATGGTCGCAGTGTGTCTCAATTTATTCAGGAAGAAATTTCTGGCCCATTGAATGCGGATTTTTATGTGGGTTTGCCGGAGGCACTCGAGCCTCGAGTGGCACGCTTAATGGCTCATCCCATTCCCAAGTTTCCGCCCGATATCGCAAAAATTATGAATGACCGAGCCGCGCCAGGAACGAAGGGCGCTGCGGCAACGTCACTGAATGGTGCCTTTGGTCCGGGTGCCTTCAACAAGCCCGAGGTGCATCGCGCACAAGTACCTGGAGCAAACGGAATCGGAAATGCGCGAGCACTCGCCAAGATTTATGCGGCATGTGTGAGTGACGTGTATGGTACGCGTCTCTTGCAGCCAGACACCGTCGCTCGTGCGACAACAAGCATGACTCCACACGATGAAGTTGATGTTGTGTTGTTGTCACAAACAGATTTTGCAATGGGCTTTATGCGCCATAATGAGCATTACAGATTCACTGGTCCTGAATCGTTTGGTCACACTGGTGCAGGTGGATCAGCATCATTCGCAGACCCCAACCGACAACTCGGATTTTCCTATGTGATGAACACGATGATGACGGTGTACGAAGAAGACCCTCGTCGAGGACGTTTGATTACCGCGGCTCAGCGGTGCGCAGATTCTGTCTGAGCTTTCGGGTTAACACCAGATACATCATTGCTGCAGAAGCAGCGAGACAAGAAAACACGACAATCGTGCTGCGCACGCCAATCGCTTCTGACACGATGCCAGCAGCGATGCTGGTCATACTCAGCATCAAAGTGACAAGCGCAAAATCTCCGGCGAGTACGCGTCCACGTAGTTCATCGGGTGCTTCCATCTGTAATCCGAGTGTGGAAAGTGTCCACTGAGCCCCACCACCGAAGTGAGCAATCGCGACACAGAGAACAGCAATTGCCAAGTTCGGGCTGAGTCCGACGCCGAGATAGGCAATGGAAAACCCCAAACCTGCAAGTCCACAGACGCGCAGAAGTTTGGACATGTCTTTTTGCACAAGTCGCGCAGCAACAATGGGCCCGAGCCCGGAGCCAACCCCACGAGCACCGAGAAGTGCACCGCGACCTGCATCGCCCGCCTGAAATGCATCCGATGCCAGCACGGCTAATTGGCTCACGATGCCTGCTCCGACGGCAAACGTCGATTTTGATGCAAGCAGTGCCAAAATGACCCGATTGCGTCGAGCAAGAGTGACTGCTTCGGCCATGTCGGCAAGTGGACGTACTCGTCGCGTTGTTGCCTCGACGCGTTCTTTCTGCATGGGGCGCGAGATCAGCGAGACAAGTAGTGCTGAAATCAAGAAAGTGAGAGCATCAGCCATGAAAGATGCTTGGCGGCCAAAGGCAGACGAGAACAAGCCTCCGAGTCCCGCGCCAATTGCCAACATCACACCCCATGTG
>JBEDHS010000119.1:0-9428 GCA_041173945.1 Actinomycetota bacterium | reverse complement strand
GCCTCATATCCCCCGTTGGTCTTTGCTGGCGAGGCACGTTCGCTACAAACTGCACTTGGTCAAGTGGCGGCCGGGAATGCGTTCTTACTGCAAGCAGGCGACTGCGCCGAAAGTTTTGAAGAGTTCAGCGCCAACAACATTCGCGAGAAGTTGCGCGTCATCTTGCAGATGGCAGTTGTCCTTACCTACTCAATGGGAGTCCCTGTTGTGAAGGTCGGCCGAATGGCAGGCCAGTTCGCCAAGCCTCGTTCATCGCCGACGGAAAAAATCGGCGATCTGGAATTGCCATCGTTCCGTGGTCATATCGTCAACGATCAATTGCCTACAAGTGCTGCTCGCGTTCCCGATCCTGAACGTCTCATCCAGGCATACAACCAATCGGCCAGCACGCTGAACTTGTTGCGCGCCTTCACCAAAGGTGGCTTTGCAGATCTGAATCGTGTGAATGCATGGACACAAGAGTTTGTTGCTAGCAGTCCAGAAGGTCAACGTTATGTGGAGTTGTCGAATGAAATAGAACGCGCACTGCAATTCATGCGCGCCTGTGGAGTTGACACCGAAAACTACTCAGCACTTCACGAAGTCGACGTGTACACAAGCCACGAAGCACTCATTCTTGGATACGAAGAAGCCTTGACACGACAGGATTCTTTGACTGGCCAGTGGTACGACTGTTCTGCACATATGTTGTGGATTGGCGAGCGCACCCGTCAACTCGACGGTGCACATGTCGAATTCTTGCGAGGAGTCGGAAACCCGATCGGTTGCAAGATTGGCCCCACCACAACGCCTGAATTCGTGTTGGAGTTGTGCGAAGCATTGAACCCTGCCCGCATCCCTGGTCGACTAACACTGATTAGCCGCATGGGAGCAGACAAAGTGGAAGATTCTCTGCGTCCACTTCTTCGCGCTGTCAAAGACACTGATCATCCCGTCGTGTGGGCATGTGATCCGATGCATGGAAACACCGTGACTGCACCTAACGGCAAAAAGACACGCCACTTTGAAGACATCGTCAACGAAATCGCCGGTTTTGTCCGCGCCCACAATGCCGAAGGAACATGGCCAGGTGGAATTCATGTGGAGCTGACCGGAGACGATGTCACCGAATGCACAGGTGGAACTGATGACCTGACAAACGATGATCTCGACGATCGCTATCAGACGATTTGTGATCCTCGTTTGAACGGACGACAAGGACTTGACTTGGCATTCCGTGTTGCTGAATTAATTCGTTCACACTCCTGAGATGTCTGTTCTCGATGCTGCGTGGAAACATGTCGACGCATGGCCCACAGACGAAGTATCGATTGTTGTCATCTCTCCCGGCAATACCGAGACCTACGGCGACACCACGCGGCGTCAGCGCATCGCATCGGTCAGCAAACCACTCACTGCGTATGCATGTCTCATCGCGATAGAGGAAGGAAGTATTTCTCTCTCCGATCATGTCGGTCAAACCGATTGCACGGTGCAGCACCTTTTGTCTCACACCGGCGGATACCCGTTCGAGGGAGCACAACCGGTTGGTCGACCCGGAGTAAAGCGCATCTATTCAAATAGTGGGTTTGACATGTTGGCTCAACATGTAGAGCACTCAACCTCGATGTCATTCGCTGAATATTTCCACGATGCTGTCTGTGCTCCCCTGTCGATGCATAACACTGCACTCGAAGGCTCGGCAGCAAAAGATGTCTGGTCAACAATCGACGATCTGTCACAGTTCCTCAAGGAGTTGAGATCGCCGCAGTTACTCTCACGCGAGACATACATACAGGCAATCATGCCGGTGTTTGAAAACGTCTCGGGGATTGTGCCAGGCATCGGATCATTTGATCCATGTCCATGGGGTCTGGGATTTGAAATTCGCGGCCACAAGACACCGCACTGGACGGGCACCCGCAACTCTTCGTCTACCTTTGGCCACTTCGGCGGAATTGGCACGTTCTTGTGGGTCGACCCAGTCGCCGATGTGGCGTGTGCGATGTTGTCCGAGCGCGAATTCGACGAATGGGGCCTCGCCTACTGGCCCGCGTTCAACGATGCTGTGCTGACATCTCTGGGACGCGGGTAATGCATCTTCGTAGTGGCGAAAGAATCTGCGTACGCACCGTCGACGACGAAGGAATTCCCATTGTTCGCTACGGCACTGTGGCTGCCGACAATCGCACAACAGGTCCGGTTGCGGTGTTCTTCGATGATCTGTCTGGTAGCGACCTTGTCGACATCTCTGAAGTGCATCGCATTGACTACGACACGGTGGAGTTGCGCTTTGATGGATCGGATCTTTTCGACAACCCCGCTTTGCGTGCAGGCATGGCCACCATGTGGCGTGCAGAAGCAGACCTTGCTGGTTTGCGCGTGGATGCAATCTTTTTCCTCGGTAACGATGATGCTGGTATCGCGAACGGTGCCGACACATGGCTTCTTGCCGAGTTCACCGTGGCGGGCACCACTCATGTCATCAGAACATTCCGTTCACCCGACAATCCCACTACGGTGATTGTTCGCGCCGATCGCGCGAATCATTGGGACGGATACTTCTAACACATGACTCAGACTCACGCCCCTCGCGGTCTTGGAAAATTCACATTAGGAATTGGGCCGCTACTTTTGTGCGGTTTTGCAGTTCCTGTTTCCAACAGCATGATCTTTCCTGCCTTGTCTGACCTTCAAGACAAATATGGTTTTTCTGACGCTGGCCTTGGCGTCATCGCAGCTGCCGGATTCATGGCATCGTTCATTGTTCAATTGTTCTTGGCCCCGTACGCCGACAGAGGAAAACCCAAACGTTTTGTTCTGGGTGCGTTAATACTTGCTGCGCTTGGATCGGTGTTGTTTGCATTCGGCACAACACTGTGGAGTTTGGTGATTGCCCGAGCAATTACAGGCGCATCACTTGGAACAAGTGGGCCAACTATTCGTGCAATTGTTGCCAACCTCGACAAAACACGATCAGCCGAACGTTTGGGACGATTGCGTGGCGTCGAACTCGCAGGGTTCACAGGTGGACCACTCATTGGTGCGCTATTGATTGAGCCGTTTGGTTTGTCAGGAGCGTTCCTGGTCTTCGGTGGCGTCGCAATCGTTGCGTTCCTGATTGTGCTTCCACGCGACTTACCGAACTTGCCGGCGAACCCCGATGCAAAAACACTCAGCTTTGAATTATTGAAAATTCGTCCACTGCGCGCTGGAGTCTTGGCGTCGTTGACATTATTTATTCCCGTCGGTGTGTACGACTCATTATGGGATCGCTACATCACCGACAGAGGTGGCACCAACTTCATGGTCGGCCTCACTTTTCTGCTGTACACAATTCCGTTCATTGTGTTCGGCGCATACGGCGGCCGATTGGCAGACCGTCGAGGTGCTGCACAGATGACAGTGATTGGAATTTTCCTCACCGTTCCCTTGGTGTTTGTCTATGGCATTTTGAATTCAGCATGGCTGTTGGTGGGTTTTGCAGTTGTTGAAGGTGTGATTGGAGCATTGTCCATCCCTGCTGCACAATCACTGATTGCCCAAGTAGCACCGAAGGGTCGCGCCACAGCCGCACAAGGGCTTGCTGGTAGTGGTGACCTCTTGGCCGCAACGGTGGTCTCGCTTATCGCACCTGCGCTCTATGGCATGTCCGACGACAATGGCGGCATCATCGTGTTCGGCTTCGTTGCGATATTGATGCTGATAAGCGGAACGGCGGTGGCCCTCATGTTGAGAACCACCGCCGTCACATCTGCGGACTAGCCGCGAGCGCGTTGCTCCTAGCTCAAACGCTCCACGATCATCGCCATGCCTTGGCCACCGCCAACGCACATTGACTCAAGTCCGTACTGCTTGTCTTCCCATTGCAGGCCGTTGATCAATGTGGTCATGATGCGAGCACCAGTCATTCCAAATGGGTGTCCAAGCGCAATTGCGCCACCATGAACATTCAACTTCTCCATCGGGATTCCCAAATGCTTTGCCGATGGCAACACTTGAGCTGCGAATGCTTCGTTGATTTCCACCAAGTCGATTTGATCGATGGTCATACCGGCACGCTTCAGCGCTTGACGACATGCTTCGATGGGTCCAAGTCCCATGATTTCTGGGTTCAAGCCAGACACACCAGATGAGACAATGCGAGCAAGTGGTGTCAGACCCAACTGCTTTGCCTTGGTGTCAGACATCACCATCACTGCTGCCGCACCGTCATTCAATGGACATGCGTTACCGGCAGTCACTTTTCCGTCAGGTCGGAACACTGGCTTCAATTGTGATGTCGCCTCGTAGGTGGTTCCCGCACGTGGACCATCGTCTTTGGAGATCACGGTGCCATCAGGCAAGGTCAACGGCGTAATTTCGCGTTCAAAGAATCCGTTCTCTTGGTGAGCAACAGCCAAGTTGTGTGAACGAACACCGAAGTGGTCCATGTCTTCACGGCTTACGTTTTCTACTTCGACAACGTTTTCTGCTGTTTGACCCATTGCGATGTATGCATCGGGCAAGCCAGTTGGTGGTGTCCATGTTCCTTGGCCGCCTGCTGCGCGGGTCTTGGTGCGTGCGCCAGCGTCTTTGAAGATGGGGTTTGGTGCCGAGTCACTTGCACCTGATGCGTATCGACTCACTGTCTCAACGCCGGCTGCGATAAAGCAATCACCTTCACCGGAACGAATCGCGTGCGCTGCCATGCGGATTGTCTGCAGTGACGACGAGCAGTAGCGGTTCACTGTGACGCCGGGGACGTTGTCGAGGCCGGCGAGAATCGCGACCATGCGACCGATGTTGAAACCACCTTCACCAGCGGGCTGACCAATTCCCATAATCAGGTCTTCCACGTCATCAGGCTTCACCTGTGGCACCTTGGCCATCAGAGCCTTGACGATTTGTGCCGACATATCGTCGGGACGCAAATCAACAAGTGAACCTTTGTTGGCTCGACCGATGGGGCTGCGCGCTGTTGCAACAATGACTGCTTCGGGCATGAATGTCTCCCTGTATTGGCGTTCCGCGATTCGGAACAGACCCCTCGACAGTAGTCAAAACGGGCCCGAGAGTCACTTTTGCAGAGTCACTCTTCGGTGGAATTTTCCCGTTTTTCCGCCGCCGTCAAAACACGGTCCATTTCCTCAAGCTGCATCGAATCGGTGATTCCCAGCAACTTTGCATAAAAGCGGATGCCCCGAGGCTCGCCGTTGACCCGTACCGGGATGCGATCGGCCAGATTTGCGCCGTATTCCTTTGGGATATCGACGCTGCGAATCCCGGCTGCGTGCAAATCTTCCTCGGTGGCGGCCAGTTCTCCCCCGTTCATCATGTAGAGATCGGCATCGACAAAGAAGGTGAACTCAGCCATGTGTTCAACGGTACCTGGGACCTAGTCTTTGGCTATGAATCTTGCCAACGTGCCCTTGTCAGACATCGACCTGTCCGATCCCGAATTTTGGATACAGCCACGTGAATGGCGATTTGGCGCCTTCAAGACTCTGCGCGATGAATCACCATTTCATTTCTTTAACGAACGTCAAGTGGAAGATTCCCCAATTCCCCCCGGACGTGGCTACCGCGCCCTTGTTCGCCATGACGACATCTGGCATGTCAGTCGTAACCCCGCCTTGTTCTGCAGTGGTGAGGGATCCAACATTGGCGACTTACCGGTGGAGATCAATGAATTCTTCGGATCGATGATCAATATGGACGACCCGAAACACTTCCGTTTACGTTCGATTGTGTCGCGAGGATTTACACCAAAGGAAATCACCGCTCTTGAAGAGTCGGTGCGTGTGCGATCCAAATCAGTCATCGACCGCATGTTCGAGCGCTTCCCAGAACGCGAGTGCGACTTTGTGCGTGAAGTCGCTGCATTGATGCCTTTGCAAATCATCTGCGACATGATGGGCATCCCAGAATCTGATGAGGAGATGATTTTCAACTGGACAAACACCATCCTTGGAGTGGGCGACCCTGAATATGTCGGTTCGTTTGAGGATCTTGTGCGCGTCGGCGGCGAAATTTTTTCTTATGCACTCGCGCTCGGCGAAGACCGTCTGAAGAATCCAAAAGATGACATCGCCTCGGTGATGATGAACGCCGTTGTGGATGGAGAACGACTGACCGCTCAAGAATTCGGTTCGTTCTTCATCTTGTTGGTGGTGGCAGGAAACGAAACAACGCGCACAGCGATTGCCCATGGCATGCGCGAATTGACACTCAATCGCGATCAACGCGAGATTTGGTTCAATGATTTTGAAACACACACCAAGACTGCTGTTGAAGAAATTGTGCGCTATGCAACACCGGTGATCCACTTCCGTCGCACCGCAACTCAAGACACCGAAATCAACGGACAACCCATTAAACAAGGCGAAAAAGTCGTGATGTTCTATCAGTCAGGAAATCGTGACGAGCGCGTGTTTGATAATCCAAACAATTTTGATGTTCGTCGTCCCAGCCTTCCCGCACAAGTCGGATTTGGTGCTGGTGGACCTCACTTCTGTTTAGGTGCAAACCTTGCTCGTCGTGAAATCGCTGTCATGTTCGATGAGATTCGCCGTCGCGTTCCCCAACTGGAAATAACGAGCGAACCTGCGTACTTGCAAAGTGCATTCATTAACGGCATCAAGCGCATGCAGTGTGCCTGGTAGTTCCAGGCAATACCGAAAAGTACTAATCAACGACCATCTGTAGATCGGCGACGACCGCAGCATGATCGCTTGGGTACACGCCGCCCACTGCATCGGTGCCCGCGAGCCACATCTCCAACGGATTACCTAACGGGCGCGGCCGTGGCCACGACACAAAGATGTAGTCAAGGCGCCTATTTGGCCATGTTGAATCTTGGATATACGGGTTGTCACGTCGCCACGTGAATCCTGGACCATCACCAGCCACTTCCCACACATCAGTGAACACCAACCCGTCGATCGCTGGTTCGCGTCGTCCCGTCAACATGCGTATCTCATCAGAGTCAGGAACTGCATTGAAGTCACCTGCCATGATGACCGGTAATTCAACATCGGGATCTAGGCGCAACTGATCGACGATCCCACACAATGCTTCACATTGTGCAACTCGTGTTGCAGATGCATCAAAAGCGTGATCGAGGTGCGTGCACACAGTCCACATGCGACCAAACGGTGTGTCGAGTTGGGCGACGATTGCACGCCGGTAACTGGGAGCACCGGTGACGTCGGGGAGCCGATGCACTTGCCACGACACAATCGGCCAGCGGGACAAGATGGCATTTCCCAAACTGACCCCATTGTCGTACCACGGCCCCTCAGTGCGCGCGACATTCATGTTCAACTCGTCTGCCAGCCACTGTGCTTGATCGAGACCACCTTCTTGGGCCCACACTTCTTGCAAGAACACGACGTCTGCTTGTTGATCGCGCAGAACAGACACAATCGCCTCTTGGCGATCACGCCAGGGGCCAAATTGCCACCACAGATTCCATGTCAGCACGCGTGCTTGCATGTCGCACACCGTATCTCGCCGTCAGCAAGACTGGGATTATGTCCGATGAAAAGCGCCCCACCTACGCGGGAGTCTTTGGTGGCGGTGGCTTGTTTGGAATCGGATACGGCCTCGGCATTGTCGATGGTCTGCGCGAACGCGGAATCGACCTCACCAACTCCCCCATGCTGGGCACCTCTGCTGGGTCGTGGGTGGCTGCCGCCACCGCCTTGGGAGTCACCTTCGAGACTCTGGTCAGCCTACCCGTGCCAACGTTTCCCAATCCCAAAGAAGGTGTCTTAGCGACAACTGCCGAATTAGCGTTCGGACGTCGCACCCATCCCAATGTGAGTGTTGTCGTCACGCGACTCCCGCGGCTCACACGCACTGTTTTAAGTGGCGAATCCACTGCGCTGGCAGACCTCGTCGCAGCGTCGTCTGCTGTTCCCGGTTTACTCGCCCCACAACGCATCAACGGTGCGCGCTATGTCGATGGTGGCGTGCGTTCAGCGGTCAGTGTTGACCTTGCACCAGCTGCCGACATTTTGGTGATTATCGCCCCACTTGCCGGAGCAATGTTTGGCCCGTTCGGACGCGTGGTCGACAATCGCACCGACAAACAACAAGACATCTGGCGAAAAAACCACGGAGGACAATTTCTCGAGTTCTCACCTCGTGCATCAACTGCAGGTATCGCCACACTTCCCCATCATCTGTTTGACCAGGAACGCGCCATTGAGGCCTACCATCGCGGACGTAACGAAGCGACATATATTGCTGTTCCATGAAAACAAAAAAACCTCGCTTGTTTGTTGTGTGTCTCACAGCATCACTTCTGACGCTCTCGTCCTGTGGGACCAATGGGGAACCAGACTCATCGAATGACATTGATGTCGAGACAATCACACAACAAGTCGAGACCGCGATCGATGAATTCCTCACTACAACCGGTGCACCTGGCGCAACAGTTGCCTTACTTCTCCCTGAAGGCGACGGCGACACAAACGAACTGAGAATTGCACGCGGCCTGTCGAACGTTGCGAAAAACCAAACCGCAACACCCGATGACCACTTCCGATTCGGCTCAATTACCAAAACAATGACGTCGGGTGTAGTTCTTCAACTTGTCGACGAGGGACTGATCGCCCTCGACGAACCTGTCGCCACCTATCTAGGCTCAGGCTGGGCGAAGGGATACGTCTTAAACGGTGTTGATTATGGCGACCTTGTCACCATTCGACAGATCCTGAACCACACAGATGGATTTGCCGAGTTCGCATTCGACCCACAGTTTTATTTGCTTGCAAGTACACGGCTTGACACCGAATTCACACCCAAAGAAATCGTGCAATGGGCAACAGAGCGCGGCCCGCAATATGTTCCGGGCACCGAATATTCGTACAACACGGTGGGCCATGTTGTGGCTGGACTCGTCATTGAAAAAGTCACCGGACAACCTGCAGAAGAAGTTCTACGCACTCGCATCTTCGATTCTGTGGATGCCAACGATGCGTATCTGGCCCCCACTCGACTCGCACCCGATGATTCAGTGTCGGGATATGTACAAGGCATTCTCAAAAACGCCATCGATCTCATCCCCGGTTTTCAGCCCTATCGCGCTTCTGCAACCGTCGGAGATTTCTACGACATCACTGCAGTTCCGCAACCAGCAATCCGTTCTGCAGGCTGGACAGGTGGTGGCATTGAATCCCAGGCCGACGACATTGCACGTATTTTCCGGTCGCTGTTCACCTCTGTTGTCACTGGTGACGAGCTGGAAGAATTTGTGACGCCGTCTGAATTCTCAAACTATGGACTCGGTGTCACTGTCGGCGAGAAAGCAGGCCAGCAGGTGTACTCACATGGCGGCGGTGTTCCCGGGTTTCGATCAGAGGCAGTATTTGTTCCCGATCTGGACATCACCATCGCGGTATCGGCAAACCTCATCAGTATTGACCCCGACATCAGCACATTGACCGATTCAATCTTGCAGA
>JBEDHS010000118.1:0-4743 GCA_041173945.1 Actinomycetota bacterium | reverse complement strand
GCACCCACTTCTCCGAATAATGCGGTGAGACGTCTCTCTAAGAGAGATTCTTTGGCTGTGACTCGTTCAAAAACTGCTGAGAGATCAGCAGAAATTGAGGCGCACACCGCGACATATAGATCTGCTTTTGAAGGAAAGTAGTGATACAGCGCTGCACTTGAGACACCGGCATTGTTCGCGATGTCTTTGTTAGTTGTCCCTTCGAACCCCTCGGCAGCAAAACATTCACGAGCACACACAACAATGCGGTCGCGTGTGTCAGTCGAATCTGTGTCCGCTGGTCTGCCAAGTCGACGTTGAGTCACGGTCACAGTTGTTGGGGACAGAGGAAACTACTTATCGAGGTTTGGCGTAGTAGAGCGACCAACCCACTGGTGCAATCGCTGCGGCGAGAAGTGCCTTCACAACGTCTCCCGCCAAGAATGGCGCAACACCCAATTCGATTGCACTGTTGCTCCCTGCCGCCACTGGAATGTTCAAGCGGTACGACAGCCACAATGCACCACAGATGTAAATCGCACCGGAGGCGAGAAACAAACTCGATAATGACATCAGGTAGTGACGATCATTGCAACGATCAGCGAACCATCCTGTAATTGCTGCAGCGAAAAGAAAACCGACGAAGTATCCGAACGTGGATCCGGTTGCATAATCCCAGCCAGAATTTCCGGACTGATAGAAGGGCAAACCAATTGCGCCCAACATCCAGTACAGCAACTGACTCGAGACCGCGCGACGTGCGCCAAGCACTCCACCAACAGTCAGAACAGCAAATGTTTGTCCCGTTAATGGCACAGGAGTAAATCCAAGATGAATCACGACTTGTGCGCTCAATGCCGTGAACAAAGCGCCGCCGAGAACCAAAACGGCATCTCGCACCCGTGAGCGCTGGAGTGTTTGTGGGAATGGGATGAGGTCGGACAAAACGACGGGGGCTGCGGTTGACATAGAGGCAAGACTACTACCGTAGGGAGATATGAACGAAGTGCGAGCAGACGACAACCCAGTACTTCCATGGCGTTACAGCGCACTCAATGTGTTTTTGGCCCTCCTTATTTTTTGCGGTCTCGGTGCCGGAATCGGCTACTACGTCGGCAACTCCACTTCTGAGATCGCCCACAACAATGTCGACACCGGCTTCCTACAGGACATGCGTATTCACCACGAACAAGCCGTCGTCATGTCGACCATCTATTTGGGAGCTGCCCCAAACGGTAACGGAACCTTGCGCACCATTGCCCGTGAAATCATGTTGGAGCAACAAATGGAAACAGGCCGCATGGTGCAGCTACTTCGTATGTTCGGCGCATCTGAAACAAATGCAAGTGACCAAGTGATGGGCTGGATGGGAACGCCAATTCCCCTTTCCCGAATGCCTGGATATGCCACCGACTCTGAACTCGACGCGTTGTATCAATCGCGCAATGCCGAAGCAGACTCATTGTTCATCACATTGATGATTGCCCACCACAAGGGCGGTGTTCATATGGCTAAATACGCCGCAGAGAACGGCGCGAATGCTGAAGTGAAAGCCTTTGCTGAGCTGATTGTTGAATCACAGTCTTCAGAGATTGGCGAACTCACCCGATTGCAAAACGCATGACTTCTCAGTCGGTCATAGCCGCAATAGACATCGGCACCAACAGCACCCACATGGTGGTCGCACGCATCAACGAATCCGGGTTTGAGGTGATCACTCGAGAGAAACGCCAGACACGCCTTGGCGAAGGCGGAGGCGACATGAAACAACTCAGTGATGCAGCGGTTGAACGTGGAATTGACGCCTTGCGCCACATGAAAAAAGTTGCCGATGTGCACAATGCGACTATCGCCGCGGTCGCAACCAGCGCAGTGCGCGAAGCCGACAACTCATCTGTATTTCTCGAACGTGCATCGCACGAAGCCGGCATTGACATTGAAGTCATCTCTGGTCTTGAAGAAGCACGCCTCATTCACTCGGCGGTGTTGCGCGCTCTGCCTGTTTCTTCCACTCGTTCCTCGCTCATTGATATCGGAGGTGGTTCAACGGAAATCGTCGTCTTTGATGCTCACGTTGAACACTTTGCCCGCAGTTTGAAATTAGGATCGGTTCGTCTCACACACCGTTTCTTCCCATCCGTACCTCCATCTCGCTCAGAACTTGCCAACGCGCGAAAATTCACTGCGTCTGCGGTTGGACCCGTACGCAAAGAAATTCGTCGGCTGAACGCACAACAACACATCGTCACTTCGGGCACCGCAGAGACGTTGGCGCGCATGTGTCTGATGCTCAATTCCACGGACGCACCCCGCTCGATGAACGGTGCGACATTTTCTCGAGCACAACTCTCACAAGTCGTCGACATGCTTGTCGACGCTTCAAGTGTTGACGAGCGCATACTGCTGGCGGGTATGGACCCATCACGAGCAGACATCATCTTGGCGGGTGCCGTCATTCTTGAAGAGATTGCACTGTCCTTAGACATCGATCAATTTACATACTGCGACTATGCACTTCGCGAGGGACTTCTCATCAACGAGATGCAACGGGTGTTGCCAGGATCAATTGACGACGTTCGACATGTGGCGCTGTCTAGTGCGACCAAACTTGCTCGTCGATGCGACGATGACTTTCAACATTCACTCACCGTGTCACAACATGCGTGTGCTCTTTTCGATCAATTGTCTGAGCATTTCGAGTTGGACCCCGACGACCGTCTCTATCTTGAGGTGGCATCACTTCTTGCCAATGTGGGAATCACCGTCTCACACGCCAAACACCATCTTCACTCGTACTACATCATTCGACACGCCGAACTTCTCGGGCTCACCGACCACGAGATCGAAATCATTGCCCAGATTGCTCGTTACCACCGCAAAGGTGAACCAAGACTGCAACATGAGCCATTCGCCGCCCTGTCCGAGGACGATCAGCACCGCGTGCGTCTATTGGCTTCACTATTGCGTATCGCAATTGGCCTAGATCGAACCTATGACGCACGAGTGGAATCACTTGAAGTCTCGGTCACAAAAAAAGACATCACCATTGCACTGCGCGCCAAGCCCGAGGTAGATCTCGATCTCAATATCTATGCAACCAACGAACGCAGTTCGTTGATGTCAGACGTTTTCGAACACAAAGTCATAGTCACCCGCGGATAAATCCACCTCGACCCTTGACCGCCGTCGTGGGATCGACGACGTACCTAGGCGACAATGTTATTGATCGACAACGTCAGCACCCGTTACAGGAGCGACCGTTGTTGTCGGGGTAGTTGTAGTTGTTGGTTTCGGAACTGTCGTACGAGGAACTGTTGTCGTTGTTGTCGACGTCGTTGTTGTGTAGTTGGGGTCCGGCCTATCCCACGGTGGTGGTTGGGATCCGTAGTCTTCAGGCTCTTTCACGCCGTCAAAGACATACACACGATCGTTGTATTGCACCATCGCGGGAAAGTATTCGGAAATATAAATCGGAATGCGCACACAACCATGTGAGGCAGGTTCTTTCGGTACGGTCATCGCACCGTGAACCGCGATTCCAAAATTGAAATACACGGGGTTCCACATGGTTCCCAATTTGCTCTCGCGCAATCCGAGGCGACGGTTATAGAAGTAATAGATGCCACCCGGCGTCACCGACTCTCCACACCAGCCTTCTTTGATTGGCTCGGTTCCATCCTCGTTCCCTTCTTCGCCTGGGTCGATGGTGACTTCCTCACACCAGGTGATTCCCGTACCGGTGGAAATATGAGTCACTAATTGCAACTCGGTCCCTTTGAACACCGTCATCACTTGTTCGGGTAAGTACACCTCAACATGATTAGGACTTCCTGGTTGACGACGAGGCGCAATCGTGACATCTGCACGCATCGAATCCCATAACACTGGCGTCACGAAGTCCACGATGGTGTCGCGGCTCATCCCTACGACCAGTGCTTGAAATGCCCACACCGCCATCATCGTGTTGCCGCCATAGACCCCGTCAATCGGGCCTGGATCGAATTTGAGATCCTTCAAACGTTGCTGAAGTCGACGAACATCTTCGCCTTTTGTGCCCAATCGAATGATGCGGTCGAGCGGAATACACGTGATCGATGTTCCATCAGGACACACCCCAGGCGGCAGTGTTGTTGTCGTTGTCGCAGACACTTGCGAGCCTGACTCACTGCGAGCCACCACTACTCCACCAACAACAGTGGCAAAAACCGCCGCTGCCACCATTGCCGGGCGCCAGTGCACCCACCATGGAGCATGAAAATGGTGGGCAAGGTCGGCGTCGTGCTCCGGCAAGTCCGGGAGGTAGGGCTCATTCAGTTCAGGGTCGAATGGCTCGCTCACGAATAAGGAACGCTATCAACGCCCCCGAGGCAAGTGTCATCGGGCTAACGGACAGGTGAGATCTGGCGAATCTCACGCCGTAACGAACGCGCCTCTCTGAGAATCTTGAAGATCACCGCAGGAGAACTCAACGTCGAGACCCCACGGGTACGGGGGAAATAGTCCACCCCGAACTGAATAACCGTGTACCCGTATTTTTGAGCCTTGACGACAAGCTCTGCGTCAATAAACGACCCTTCGCTCTTCAAAGTGACATGGTCGAAAATACGAGAGCGGCACAGTTTGAATGCAAAATTGATGTCCCTCATCCGCACTCCAAAGAGAACGCGGACCATCATGTTGTAGAAAAATGAATACACAGTGCGCACATATCCTTCACCCGTACGGTCGAATCGATATGCACTAACCACATCTGCGTCGTAATAG
>JBEDHS010000117.1:0-4309 GCA_041173945.1 Actinomycetota bacterium | reverse complement strand
GCAGCTGTTCCATTGCTCAAGATCGCAGTGGGAGTTGCATTGGCATCTGTCATGTCGATGTCCCATGCGTCGTATTCGGCAGGTCGATCATTGCGAAGAGTGAACTGAGCAGATAATCCCGCGGGCAGAACATTTCTTTGTCCGTTGCCGAGGGCTGTCATCGTGCCGTCATGTTGAATGGTGACATAGAGATGACCGTTGGAGATGTGCCATGCATTGGCACTGTCTGTCACTTGGACGATGTCTCCGAATGTTTCAGGCAGAACTGGCGATGGTGCACTAGAACCGAAGGCTGCAACATCGACCCACATTGGCGTTCCGTCAACATCAATGACTTGTTGCACAGGAACAGGAGCGGGGTTCAGTACGTGAACTGGACCCGGGTCAATCTCGATGAGTCGAGCAAGAATAATTTCGATTTCCTCGGCCACTTCGGCGAATTCACGCTCGGCATCTTGGTGAACCCAGGCGATAGAGGAGCCAGGAATGATGTCGTGGAATTGTTGGGTGAGAACGCGTTGCCAGAGTTCATCGATGGTGGCTGGGCGAAAGCCGACTGTGGCAGCCCACAACTCAAGTTCGTGCAACAGTCTTTCGCTCCAGCGGTTTCCTTGTTTTGTGCCTAACTGGGTGGAATAGGTTCCGCGATGTTTTTCGAAATACATCTCGCCGCGCCAACGCGGAGCGATGTTCCCGTACTCGCGACGAGCGTTGTCGAAAAAGTTTTGAACAGTGTCGAATGAAACACGTGGCACTTGGTCGAGGTCGCGTGCCAGTCGACCGCGTTCGATCATTGTCTGTGTGGGTCCACCGCCACCATCGCCATGTCCGTATAAAGCCAATGATTGAGACGAACCCGCATGATCGCGGTAGTTACGTTCAGCGAATCGCAACTGTGAGGGAAGAAGCAACGCGTTGTATGTATCGATCGGGCTGAAGTGAGCAAAGACTTCACTTCCGTCTAAACCCACCCACCAAAAAGTGTGGTGCGGCATCTGGTTTGTTTCGTTCCAGCTCAGTTTCTGTGTGAAGAACCATTCACATCCACCGTGTCGCACAATTTGTGGAAGTCCGGCTGGGTATCCGAAATCGTCGGGAAGAAATGCGCCGTGGCATGGCTTATTGAACCATTGTGTGAATGCACGCTGGCCTTGCACCAATTGTCGCAACAGACTTTCTCCAGACGGAAGATTGAGATCGGTTTCGACCCACATGCCGCCTACTGGCTCCCATCGACCCAACGCAACAAATCGTTTCACTTCCTCGAAAAGCTCGGGTGCGTCCTGTGCCACCCAGTCATAGTGCTGGGCTTGACTATGGCAATACACAAAGTCTGGGTTTGCTCGCAGCAATGCAATTGCGTTTGCGAACGTACGCACTGCTTTACGACGAGTTTCTCGAATAGGCCACAGCCATGCGGTGTCAAGATGAGCATGGCCAGTTGCTGTAATGCGATGTGCACTTGGTCCGTTTCCGACGCCCAGCACCGCATCTAATTCGGCACGTGCGTTCGCCAATGTGTTGTGCAAGTCGTTCGTGTTGAGCGCTTGGTCACATCGTTCGAGGGCCGCAAAAATGCGCGCACGTAAGGGAGACTCTTCGTCAAGGTCGATACACAAATTGATGAGACTGTGCAATGCCACTGCCATCTCTTGTACGTCTTCATGAAAGACACACAGACGTGCAGTGCGAAAGGTGTAGAGCGGATTTGTTGGCGCTGTTGCTGGGTCACCAAAAGGTGTGGGTCCGAATCCGTGTGAATGTCCAGCAATAATCGGAGTCGCTGCGGCTTCAACCCAAAGCTCCACTTTTTCACCGGCGGGTAATGAACCGAGATGAACGATGCGTCGGTCGGGTTGTATGGCGTGGACTCGCGCGCCGTTACGCCACAGCATTGCTTCCACCTGGAAGCCGTCACCGCCGCCAATGAAGCCGATATCTATATGACCAACAAGAGGCTTGCGGTCAAGCGACGCTGGGACAGTGGCTGTTAAGTGAAACCAACGTGTATGCCATGGGCGACCCCACTTGGTTCCCAAAGTGAAGCGCTTCGTCGGAGAAGCAACTGCTTCCACGTACGAGGGGGATTCAAAGAACTCTTCTGTTGCGGCAATGTCAAAGTTCAACCCGTCACCAAAAACATTCGGGTTAATTCTTTGATCGAGTAAACGCTGCGCGCGTTGCATCGCAGGTGCTGTTACACGGTGAGCCATGGCAATGTCCGTTTTCTTTTATGGTTCCACAATGGGAAAACTTGTCGAGACGTCGTCGAGATTTCCAAAAATAGTCAATAAAGCAGATGCATCACCCTCGATAGTGATCTGCCCAGCCTGAATCTGATCCATGAAGGTTGTTACTTGCGTGATGATGTCGATGAATGTGCTGCGCCGCATGGTGACCGAGGCAACGGCATCGGTGTCGTGTCGCTCTGGCGAATACCACAGTGTTCTATTCGACACTCCCAACGTCCATCTCTCACCGATGTCGTCGAATGTCCAGTTGATGGACAGGCGAACTCCCCCCAACTCTTCTTGTTTGATACGCACAGAAATCGAATCGAAAACCTGTTCGATAGTCATGGCGCGCAACAACCCTCGCGCACGCGTTGCCCCGATGGTTGGGCGAGGGGGTCCGAGACGAAGTTCTTGTGCGCCCATTAAATAGGCATTGCGGAATGTTGATGATTCGCTTTGGTATCCCAATTGTTCCAACGCATCTGCTTGCAGTTGACGTGCAGCGGTGTTGGTGGGATCGGTGAACACAAGATGATTCACAACTTCCACGACCCATCGATAATCACCAGCATCAAACGCGGCATGCGCTTTTGCAAGCAGTGCATCTGGGCCACCAGCAAGGTCGACGTATCTTTTCCCGGCTTCAGTGGGTGAGTACTTGTTCAAGTTGGCGGGGTTGCCGTCGTACCAACTGAGATAACGCTGGTACACCGCTTTCGAGTTGTGTACCAAGTCTCCGTAGTAGCCGCGGGTGTGGTCGTTGGCGAGAAACTCATCAGGAAGTGACAATGACTCGGCAATTTCGGTAGCGACGTAGCCCTTGTTTGCAAGTCGCATTGATTGGTCGTGCATCCACTTGTACATGTCGCGTTGATTACGAAGAAATTCACGCGCGTCATCATTTCCCCAACGTGGCCAGTTGTGTGATGTGAACAACACTTCGGTGTCTGCACCAAACAAATCGAGTGCTTCGTTGATGTATTTGGACCACTTCAGTGAATTACGAACCAATGCTCCGCGGATTGGAACAAGGTTGTGCATTGTGTGGCTGCAGTTTTCTGCCATGCACAGCGCACCCAAGTCCGGGAAGAAGAAGTTCATCTCTGCAGGTGCTTCAGTTTCTGGAGTCAATTGGAAAACAATGCGCACTCCATCGACCACCATCTCTTCACCCGTGCGTGTGATGTCGTGAGTTGGGGCAATCAAGCCAGGTGCGCCCATTGGAATTAATCCACCAAGACCACAGTCGATATGACCAGTGGGTGCCGGGGGAAGTAACGGTCCGAATTGGTAGGCGGCACGTCGAGCCATTGCTGGTCCGGCAATCACATTCTCGCCAACTGTTTCATGAAGGAAACCCTCAGGTGCAATCACGATGCATCGACCAGCATCAACGTCCTCTTGTGTTGTGACACCGAGTACGCCACCGAAGTGGTCGGTGTGTGAGTGGGTGTAGATCACCGCGACGACTGGTCGATGTCCGAGATGAGTGGTGATCAGTTCGTATCCGGCACGAGCAGTTGCTTCCACTGTTAGTGGATCAATCACGATCCAGCCGGTCTTTCCTTCGATGAAGGTGATGTTTGAGATGTCGTAGCCGCGAACTTGCCAGACACCTGGTCGCACTTCGAATAAACCATGGTGATTGTTCAATTGGGCGTGTCGCCACAAGCTGGGATGCACAGTGTCTGGTGCAGGATTTCCGACAGCAAGAAACGTGTAGTCATTCACGTCGCTCACTTTGCGTCCGTCTTCTTCGATGCGACCGGTGGGGTGAGCTGCAATGAAGCCGCGTGATGCACGCTCAAAGTCGCCCGGATCGGTTGGCACCGTTGCGGCCTTATTGCGTTGTTGGGTGTGTGTTGTCGCTGGCTTGTGATGTTGCGTTGCGGACATGGGTGCCTCCCCGAATCGAAACTGAATAAAAGACCCTAGTCAGGTTGATTTCGCTTGTGAATATTGCAATTTCACGGGTTCCGCCTCTGTGACTGCGACGAGTGGACAACTAGGGTGAGGGCAGGTGGGGCGTCACGCCCCTCGGGAGACAGGGGAGAGGCGATGCCAAAGCCGGGAAT
>JBEDHS010000116.1:0-6883 GCA_041173945.1 Actinomycetota bacterium | reverse complement strand
GGCACACTTCGCTGCGTAAACGTATTCCCGAGGCTCGTTCGACCTCTGATTGAACATGGGACATCACCGCAACAACGTCGGACGCTGTTGCGTTCTGATCGGCTTGGATGAAGTTCGCGTGTTTCGACGACACAGACGCTCCACCCACGGTGTAACCACGCAAACCCAACGAATCGATTAATGCTCCAGCGCTTCCATCTCCTGGTGCTGGATTCACAAACACCGAGCCGGCATTACGACCACCAGGCTGATGATCACGTCTCCACTTCACAATCTCATCAATCAGTTTTTCACCTTCGGATATCTCAATTGACGAAGTCGACATGCACGCAGATACAACAAGGTGATGAGCAGACAATGCTGATCCTCGAAAGTGCAGTCCGAGATCTTCGGTTTTCACATCACACACCTGAGCCGTCCGCAACGACAAAACTCGCGCCGACACCAACGAGTCGACCATCTCGGCGCCATGGCCACCGGCGTTCATGCGCACAGCACCTCCGACACTGCCAGGAATTCCCACGCACCACTCCAAGCCGCCACGGCCCAGTCCAACACTTCGCCGTGCCAACACAGGCATCGTCATGGACGCGGGCGCAACCACCGCACCATCGGCGAGACTCAATTCGGTCGTTCGCGGCGCTGCCGAAATAATGAGCGCAACACCATGGAAGCCGTCGTCTGCGACCAGTGTGTTGCTTCCACGCCCCACAACCGCCACGGGCACATCATCACATCGAGCGAGAACTCCAGCGATGTCAGCACACGAGTCAATGTCTGTGATCACCACAGCCACAGCCGCACGACCACCGACGCCATAGGTCGTCATCGGCGCGAGAGAGAAATCCCGGCGAACATCGACACCGGTACCTGCGAGAGCCTGAGCCAACTCGTCCAGCGTTTGTTGATCCGTCATCGCAGCGACGCCTTCATCAGATCATCAGGAAATGTTTCAATGTCTCCACATCCCATCGAGATACATCCATCACCTGGCTGAACAAATTCGGCAACGTAGTTCACAATGTCTTGTCGCGTTGGAGCCCACACACACGCGGCGTCGGGGTGAGCATCGACAATTGCCTGCCACACCAACTTGCCTGTCACTCCCTCGATGGGGCGTGTCCCCGACGCATATATGTCGGTAATCACAACCAGGTCTGCCTCGGTAAAACAATTCGCATACGCCTCGGCCATCGCCTCGATGCGATGAAAGCGGTTCGGCTGAAACACTGCCACGACTCTTTTTGTCACAGCCGGATGGGAACGCATCGCAGAGATAGCTGCGGAAATCTCGGCGGGCAAGTGCGCATAATCATCCACCAGCAACGCACCTCGATAGTGCCCGCGTTCTGTGAATCGTCGAAGAACACCGTTGAAGTCCGCCAGTGATGCACATGCCTGATCCAGATCTATTCCGAGCGCATCCAGCATTGCAATCGCAGCAGCGAGATTCATTGCGTTGTGCCCTCCACGCAACGGAAGAAAACACTTCAGCACTCGTTGATTGACCACAAGTTCAACATCGAGTCCCTCGTCGCGAGTTGTGACACGTTCAAGTCGAACATGTGCCGATGAGCTACGACCAAATGTCTGTAGATTCTGTGCACGGACACGTGACATCACAGATGTGCTCACGTCATCGTCTGCGTTCATCACCACACAGCCGTCAACCCGGTTAATCACCTCACCCATTGCCGATTTCAACTGTTCGAAAGTGCCGAAGTAATCGAGATGATCAACATCGATGTTGGTGACAACGAGGTGCTTCAGTGGCAGAACTTCCAAAGTTCCATCGCTCTCATCAGACTCCAACACAAAAAACTGTGACGTCCCGACACGTGCTCCCGCATCAAGTCCGGGGACATCTGCTCCCACGATGGCAGTCGGGTCATTACCTGTGGCGATCAACATGTGGGTCAACAGAGCAGACGTGGTGGATTTCCCATGAGTTCCAGCAACGCCGATGGTCTCGTACTGGCGACATAACGCAGCGAGTGCACCTGAACGGTGCTGCACAGCAATCCCACGTTGTTGCCCTCGAACACGTTCCACATTGGTGTCCGGAATTGCGGTGGAATACACCACCACGTCGACATCTTCGACAAGGTGTTCACTGTGACCGATATGCACATCGACTCCTTCACGTCGAACAATGTCGAGCGTCTCAGAATCGTGCAGGTCTGAACCAGATACCCGATGTCCGGTTCCTGACAACACCACCGATAACGGAGCCATCCCTGGCCCTGCCACCCCTACAACATGAATACGTTGCGGGAGAGACAGATCGATGAGTTCTTCTCGAAGACGACGGCGAACAGGCTCAGACATGGGTACTCCCATTGTTCCATGTCACGTTGGTCAACGAGCGGCGTTCTCAATGACCTCTACAAGAGATTTTCCACGATGGATGGCACCCAATTCGTACGCTCGAGCTGCAATTTCGCCTCGATGAGTCGAATTTTCCAGTAATTCGACAACAGCCTGTATCCCCCGTGATGTGCCAATCTCATTCTCGCTCACAACGAGTGCGCCACCGTTTTCTGAAAGCCAACGAGCATTGAGTTCTTGATGATGTTCCGCCGCAGCACTCCACGGCACAAGAACCGA
This sequence comes from Actinomycetota bacterium, assembly GCA_041173945.1. Classification (GTDB taxonomy): domain Bacteria; phylum Actinomycetota; class Acidimicrobiia; order Acidimicrobiales; family Ilumatobacteraceae; genus UBA2093. Next base: position 4,276 of record JBEDHS010000116.1, on the reverse strand, counting down.
TGCAACACCCACTGTTGCAATCTCTGCAACAGTGCTCGCGCCAGCGCGAGCGATGAGCACATCGGTCGCCGCATACAACTCGGCCATCCTAAATTCGTAACCACGTCGAACATAGTGAACATTCGGTGGCACCACTGCGGGTGGCTCATTTTCGTTTCGCACACCACACAGGTGATAAATCACCACGTTGTCCAGACGCGCACACGCGCTCGCGAGCGTCGCGACGATGTTATTCAACACCCCAGAGCCAAGCGAACCCCCAACAATTGTCACACACAATGCGTGCGGGTCAATGCCTAATGCGCGACGGGCACTCTCTCGCGATGCCCTCACATCGAGATGACGTAATACTGCTCTCACCGGTGCACCTGTATGTTGTGCGTTCGGCAACGACGTGTCACTAAATGCCACAGCACACACCTGGGCATATCGTGACTGACGTCGTGTGGCCAGCCCTGCCACACGGTCGTAGCTGACACAAACAAGCGGCACCCCAGACCGTCGAGCCGCAGATGACATCGGTTGACTGGCATACCCACCCACTGACACCACAACGCGAGGTTGCCATTTCTTTACGAGGCGTCGTGCCAAAAGGTTTGAATACGGAAGTCGCCACAGCAGCGCCAGGTTTCTCGCCAGTGAACGCACCGACAGCGAACGTTGAAGTCCCGAGATGGGAAGAAACTCACATCCAATTTCAGTAGAACTCATCAACGTGGTCTCGACACCTCGACGTGAGCCAACATATTTCAGTCTCTCTGGCGACACTCCGTTTTCTTGAAGTGCCTCAAGGATTGCTTGAGCGGGAATGACATGGCCACTGGTGCCGCCTCCTGTCACAACTGCAAACACCATGAGGTCTACTTCTTCACATAACGCGCGACGTTCAACAACAATCCAACAGCCGCCATCGACGCAATCATCGAAGAGCCGCCATACGACAAGAACGGCAATGTGAGACCTGTCATTGGCATCACGCCGACGACACCACCGATGTTCACCACTGCCTGCACCCCAAACCATGTAGCGACGCCTGCCGCAATAAAAGCACCGTGCATGTCAGGCGCGGACAACGCAACTTGCACTGACAGAAGAACCAACAACAAAAAGCCACCGAGAATCATGATTGTTCCCGCGATGCCCAATTCTTCGGCAATGACCGAGAAAATAAAGTCGCTGTAGGCCAAGGGGACATATCCCCATTTGCTTGTTCCCGAACCAATTCCGGTTCCACTCCAACCACCATTGGCGATCGAGAGCAGTGCTTGGTACACCTGATAGCCAGAATCGCTCTTTGTTCCTTCAAGATCCAAGAACGCAAGCATTCGCTCACTGGCGCGTTGCGCGAACTGCAAAACGCCCAAACCAAGAACGAAGACAAAACCACTGATACCCACGATGTATCGCATAGGCAATGAAGCCATGAACATCATGCCAATCACAATGCCTGCAAAAATTGTCGCGCTACCAAAGTCGCGCTGGGCCGCACACAAACCTGTGGTGATCAACAATGTGACAATCATCGGATAAAACACAACTGATCTAATCGCCACCGAACGATGTCGTTTGGAGAGCAAGTTCGCACAGAACAGAACCGTCACAACTTTCATGAACTCAGATGGTTGCAGGCGAAATGGACCGATATCGAGCCACGCTTTGGCGCCGTTGGTGACCTGACCATTGATGAACACGATGATGTTCATGAACAGCACAACACCTGTTGTAAGCATCAATAGAAAATAATTCTTCCAATTGTCATACGGCATGCGGTAGGTGACCCACATCGCAATCAATCCGAACCCCACCCACACAACTTGTCGACCAAACATCGACCACGCCGATGAGCCTGTGTGCAGACTCGTCACCGATGACGACGACAAGACCATGACAAGTCCGAGCAAGATAAACGACGTCACAATCACCAAAATCCAATAGAACGCTGGCGGTGGCTTTTCTATTGCGAGTCGGTTTCGACCTTTATCGGCGATACCTGTGCGACGCAATACTCCAAGTCGTCGGTCTCTCAGTGAGGGACTCTGCGGTGAGGCGTCAAGATCTGTCATGTCACTTCCCTGCAAATCGATCTGCAATAGATGTGAAATCTGCGATGAAAATTCCGAGTGCTACCGCCACACAAATCCCCGACATGATCCAGAATCGAATAATGACGGTTGTCTCTGGCCAGCCAGCCAATTCGAAATGGTGATGGATTGGTGACATACGGAAGAGCCGACGAGTGCGGCCTGACGCTTTGAACACAGTCATCTGCAATGCCACAGAACCAGCTTCCATCACATTCAACGCGGCAATCAGCGGCAACAGCAGGTGTGTATTTGTGGCAACGGCCAACATGCCAAGTGCTGCGCCAATTCCAAGTGCCCCTACATCGCCCATGAAAATACGAGCCGGCGCTGCATTCCACCACAAGAACCCACCGCAGGCTCCGGCCATCGCGGCTGAAAAGACAGCCAAGTCGAGAGGGTTGACCAGTTCGTAAATATCTGGATTACGAAATGCCCAATATGCAATCACGGTGAAGGCGAGAAATCCGAATAACGCCGATCCTGCGGCCAATCCATCCAGACCATCAGTGACGTTGACCGCATTCGTTGTTGCCCACACCATTAATGCAGTCCACACCACCCACAAAATCTGCGGTAGTTCCCAGCCCGGCAAGTCAAAACGAGTGAATGACAAAGTTTCACTGACACCTGTTGCCGCAGACAACCAGAACATGACGGCGGCAACAAGCCCGAAAGTGATCCAGCCTTTCTTTTTCCAAAAAATGCCGCGGTTATGAGACTTCCTTACTTTCAAGAAATCATCAAGAAATCCCATCAAGGCAAGAATGGCAACGCCTGCCCACATGATCATCGCCTGGTCTGACAATGCGAGACCGTCTCGAATATGGGCGATAAGCCATCCGATGAACGCAGACACCAGGATGGCAATTCCACCCATTGTTGCCGTCCCCTGCTTTTTCATGTGGTGCACGGGACCTAGGTCTTCTGAACCGAGAATGGGCTGCCCTTTGCCCAGTTTGTCAAAGAAAGAAATCAGCCAACGGGTTCCAAACAATGACAGGAACATCGCAACTGCGCCAGCAATCAATACGGCAATCACTGCGATGTCCCTCCTTTTTCTCGTAATGCCTCGTGGGCTTGCTCCACATCACTGAACGAGAAGTGAACACCATTGACCTCTTGGGTTAACTCATGTCCCTTGCCAGCAATCACCACTATGTCACCACGTTTTGCCAGCAAAATGGCGGATGTTATGGCCGCTGCTCGGTCCGCAACCACGTTCATCTTGTGGCGGGCCCCAGTGTCTACTCCCGACAGAATCTGACCAATAATCTCGTCTGGGTTTTCCGTTCGCGGGTTATCGGACGTCACAATCACCACATCGGATCTGTCAGCAGCAATTCGACCCATAATCGGACGCTTTCCATGATCGCGGTCGCCGCCGCATCCAAACACAACTATGAGGCGACCTTCACACACCGATCGTGTTGTCGCAAGAAGCTGTTCCAAACCTTCTGGCGTGTGTGCGTAGTCAACAATCACTCCAATACCCATGTCATTGACGACTGGTTGAAAACGTCCCGCGATAGGAGACAAAGATTTCAATCCGCCCACAATGTCCGACATGGAAATTCCCAGCGCCGACGCCCCAGTGGCTGCGGCAACCGCATTCATCACTGTGAACAATCCCCCAATTGGTATCTCTATGTGTTCCTCGCGCCATGTGAATGAGACATCTTCGACGTGGACGCTGATATCAGAGGCATCAGAAAGCGAAAAAGGCACCATGTTGATTGGCGCCACATCGGTGAGTAACTGACCACGTGCGTCGTCAATGTTGACCACCCCGATACGTGACTGATGAGGTTCAAACAACTTTGCCTTCGCAGCGAAATACGCCTCCTCGGTCCCATGAAAATCGAGGTGATCGCGTCCGATGTTGGTAAACACCGCGACGTCGAATATCACTCCACCCACCCGATGTTGTGCAAGCGCATGCGATGACACTTCCATCACTACGTGAGTGATTCCCTTACCAACACATTCGCGCAGATGCCAGTGAAGATCGATTGCTTCAGGCGTTGTGCGGACACCCGACAAAGTTCCCATTGTCTCGACTCTGTGCCCTGCATGAACCAAGATTGCCGACATCATCGCAGCAGTTGACGTTTTGCCATTTGTCCCGGTGATGCCGACCCTGTCTCTTATACACATCTCCGAGCCCACGAGACGAGAATGCATCTCGTATGCCG
>JBEDHS010000115.1:0-4978 GCA_041173945.1 Actinomycetota bacterium | reverse complement strand
GCTGTTTTTTAGCCACGTCGAACGCGCGTCCCCTCTTTGGAGGTTTCTACGACGTACCCCATCGATTGCAACTCGTCTCGAATGGCATCTGCTGTCGCAAAATCTTTTGCTGCACGAGCCGTATCTATGGCGACTGCTTTTGCTACAACATCGGCGTCAATGTCACCACCCGATGTCAGTTCGACGCCCACCGCGCGCGTCATCTCAAGCACAGCTGCACGAAGAGATGCTGCTGTATCCATATCGCCGGCATCAAATGCACTGTTTGCACGACGAACAGAATCGAACACCAACGCCATCGCGACGGGAGTATCGAGATCGTTGTCCATCGCTGCACAAAAACGTGTAATCACATCGGCATCGGCAATTGCATCGGGAAGAGATGATGTTCGTGCAACAAAAGAATCCAATCCCGCAAGAGCACTGACCGAGGAATCGATGTTGTCTTGTCCGACACGAATGGGCGAGCGGTAATGAGTCTGCAACAACAACATGCGATACGCGCGCGGGTCGTATGTATCTAACAGATCCAAAAGGTTGAGCACATTGCCCAAACTCTTCGACATCTTCTCGCCTTCTGTGTCAACAACAAATCCGTTGTGCATCCAATGGTTGGCAAAAGTTTTTCCTAAAGCAACAGATTGTGCGCGTTCATTTTCATGATGAGGGAAACGAAGGTCTGCACCACCGCAATGAAGATCGAAGCCCTCACCCAATAACTCCAAACTCATCACCACACACTCGCTGTGCCAACCAGGACGGCCATCGCCCCACGGAGATGGCCACGACGGTTCACCGGGTTTTGAAAACTTCCACAACGCGAAATCAGCGGGGTGTTTTTTGTTCTCTGCTCCGAACACTTCCCTGTCGCCACCGCCAGACATCATCTCTTCCAAGCTTTGATGCGCGAGCAACCCATAATCGGGAACGCTTGGCACATGCAGATAGACACCGTCATCGGTGACATAGGCCGAACCTTTGTCAACGAGAGTCTGAATCATCTGCACCATCGCATCGACATATTCCGTGGCATGGGGAACATCTGTCGGGCGCTGCACTCCGAGTCGAGCCATCGCATCAAACCAAATGGTCTCGCACTTATGGGTGATGTCGGTCCATGGTCGGCCTTCGTTATTGGCCCTGTCGATGATTTTGTCGTCGATGTCGGTGATATTCGAGACCAGGCGAACATCAAGTCCGCGATAGGTCAGATATCGGCGCAAAATGTCATAGACAACGGTCGCGCGACCATGGCCCAAGTGCGGAGGGCCATACACAGTGGGGCCACACAAATAGATGCTGACCTTCCCTGGCTCTCGTAAAGCGAGGGGTTTGACGCTGCGAGTGGCGGTGTCATAGAGGTTCAGCACTCTGACAAGCCTACGATTTAAGTCCTATGTCCACTGTCCCCGAAAAGCCTTCCTTAGACAACATCGAATCGAAATGGATGGCTTATTGGGATGAACAGAGCACAAATGCCTTTGATCGCTCGGTTTCTCGCTCTGACGTGTTCGCAATCGACACACCTCCCCCAACGGTGAGTGGCTCATTGCACATGGGGCACGTGTTTTCCTACACCCACACCGACACCATCGCGCGCTACTGGCGCATGCGTGGCAAGAGTGTCTTTTACCCCATGGGCTGGGATGACAATGGTCTCCCCACCGAGCGTCGTGTTCAAAATTATTTCGGTGTCTCGTGTGACCCGTCGGTGCCGTACCAGAAAGACCTCGTACCACCATTTCGCGGTGACCCGCCGAAGGATCACAAAGCAGTTCCCATCTCTCGTCCGAATTTCATCGAACTGTGCGAAGAACTGACCGCGGAAGATGAAAAGATTTTTGAAGACCTCTTTCGTCGACTTGGATTGTCAGTCGATTGGTCACTGTTGTACGCCACGATTGACGAACGCTCTCGTCGTGCAAGCCAACGCGCATTCTTGCGTAACCTCGCGCGCGGCGAGGCCTACACACAAGAAGCACCGACACTGTGGGACGTCGACTTCAAGACCGCTGTTGCTCAAGCAGAGTTAGAGGACCGCGAACGACCAGGCGCGTATCACACATTGACATTTCATCGATCCGATGGAAATGGCGACATTCTGATTGACACCACCCGCCCAGAATTGCTTGCAGCGTGTGTCGCCCTTATTGCACATCCAGACGACGACCGATACAAGCCATTGTTCGGCACGACGGTACGGACGCCGTTATTCAATGTTGAAGTTCCCGTGCTTGCCCATCCCCTCGCTCAACAAGACAAAGGAACGGGCATTGCAATGTGCTGCACGTTCGGTGACTTAACCGACGTGACCTGGTGGCGCGAATTGCAATTACCCACACGCGCAATCATCGGACGCGACGGTCGCATCATCTCTGATGCACCCGAAGAAATCACCGATGAAAACGGTCAGCGTCACTATGCATCTCTTGTGGGCAAGTCGGCAAAACAAGCACAAACCGCGATCGCTGCGTTACTTGCCGAATCTGGCGAGATGGTGGGCGAACCACGACCCATCAACCACCCGGTCAAGTTCTACGAGAAAGGTGATCGTCCCCTCGAGATTGTGACGAGTCGTCAGTGGTACATCCGTAACGGTGGTCGTGACCAATCACTGCGTGACGATTTGTTGGCACGCGGCGAATCACTCACATGGCATCCCGATCACATGCGACATCGCTATTCCAACTGGGTGGAAGGCTTGAACGGTGACTGGCTGATCAGCCGTCAGCGTTACTTCGGTGTCCCTGTTCCTGTCTGGTATCCCCTTTCACACACAGGCGAGATCAACTACGACACTCCTCTTGTTCCCGATGAAGCGCAATTGCCGATTGACCCAAGCACCGATGTCCCCGCCGGATACACAGCTGACCAACGCGATAAGCCAGGTGGTTTCACGGGCGACCCCGACGTGATGGATACATGGGCCACGTCGTCATTGACTCCGCAGATTGCAGCGCAATGGGAAGACAACGCCGATCTGTTCTCGCGGGTGTTTCCCTTTGACCTACGACCACAAGGACACGACATCATCCGTACGTGGCTGTTTTCCACAATGGTGCGCAGCCACTTCGAGCACGGCACGGCACCATGGTCGAACGCAGCATTGTCGGGCTGGATTCTTGATCCCGATCGCAAAAAAATGTCGAAGTCCAAAGGCAATGTGGTGACACCGATTGATTTGTTCGATTCCTATGGAAGCGATGCGGTGCGTTATTGGGCAGCGGGCGCGCGACCTGGCATCGACACGGCGTTTAGCGAAGACCAAATGAAAGTTGGCCGCAAACTCGCGACCAAGTTGTTGAATGTCAGCAAGTTCGTGTTGGGCTTTGGTGAAGCAGACACATCCATCTCGCCGACGCATGCACTCGACAGTGCAATGTTGCACAGACTTGCCGATGTTGTGGACGAGGCGACAAAAGCATTCGAATCATACGACTACGCACGCGCACTCGAGCGCACCGAGTCTTTCTTCTGGTGGTTCTGTGACGATTATGTGGAACTTGTGAAGACACGTGCCTATGCGACCCACAGTGAAGAAGGAGCGCTATCTGCTCGTATCGCATTGCGCAGAGCACTGTCCGTTTTACATCGACTGTTTGCACCAATCTTGCCCTTTGCCACCGAGGAAGTGTGGAGTTGGTGGCAAAACGGATCTGTACATCGCGCACCGTGGCCAATACGCACCGATCTTGTCACCGAGACTGGATTCACCATTCACGCAGAGACCCACCTCGATGCAGTCTGTGGAGCACTGGGTGAAATTCGTCGTGCCAAGACCGAGGCCAAGGTCAGCCAGAAAGCGATTGTTGAAGAGGTCGTCGTTCACGCATCAGAAGGTGTTATCTCGTCCATCACGACCAGTTGGGCCGACATCGCCGATGCAGGTTCGGTGCAGAAATGGACGGCTCATGTGTCCGACACAACCGACTTAACCGTTCACGTCACCTTGGCTCCACCGGCGTAAAGAAGTACCTCTGACGACGGCGATACCGCCGCAGGTGCAACTACGGTAGAGAAGGCATGAAGGCGCAGAACCCATGAACTCACCCACAACTCGTTCGCGCCTCTCGGGCAAACTCCGCTTTTTTGTCATCTTCAACATTGTGCTTGCCATTGTCACGATGGTCGCTGGTGGTGGTTTGGTGTATGCGAACTGGAAATTGGGTAATCGACAAGTCGTGTCAATTGACCCCGTCGCACAAAACAATGAAGGTCTCAATCTCCCGCCCGGTGATTTGTCGGCAAAGAACTTCCTCGTCACCGGGTCTGACAATGCAGCATGTGTCGACCCCACCTCCCGATTCGCAGGCGCATTCGGAGATCGCACGAGTTTCGGTGAACGCAGCGACTCAATCATGGTTGTACGGGTGAACCCCACTGATAATCAAGCAGCAATTTTGTCGTTCCCTCGTGACATGTGGGTCAAGTTATTTGCAAATGGTCGTAAAGGTCGCATCAACAAAAGTTTTGAAAAGCGAAATCCCAACCAACTCATTCGCGTCATTAAAGACAACTTCGGAATTTCCATTGATCACTACGTCAACGTTGACTTTTGCGCGTTCTCCGACATTGTTGATGCCGTCGGTGGTGTGCGAGTGCCGTTCCTCTACCGTTCACGCGACACAAAGACTGGTTTTCGAATTCTTAAGCCAAATGTCTGTTACACCTTTGAAGGTGACCATGCTTTGGCCTATCTTCGATCACGTCGATACTCGTGGTACGACCCAAACGTCGGCAACTGGCAACAAGATGGAACGTCTGACTGGGGACGAATAAATCGTCAACAAGATTTTTTGAAGAGAATGATTCGCAAATCACTCGACAAAGCGCGCACCGACCCTCGAGTAGCAACCGGCATTCTGAACGCCACGCTGAAAAATGTCATCACCGATGACCGTCTCACTCCATTGACCGTGTTGCAATTAGGTCAAGCAATGAAAGACTTCAACACCGAGACAATGGGTAACTACACCAT
>JBEDHS010000114.1:0-9184 GCA_041173945.1 Actinomycetota bacterium | reverse complement strand
TGTATCTGCGAATCACAGTCAGTATGTGGCTGGAGGAATCAACTGACACTGAGCGAGTTTCCGTGCCTACTCCAGTGGGCATTGTGATTGGTCTGTCGGTTGCCGCGACATTGGTGCTCGGCATCTTCCCCAGCATCTTGTTGGATGCTGCGCGACTTGTTCGCTTTGCTCCGTTGTAGTTCTGCTATTTCGGTAAAGCAATTGCTTGGCGAATAAGTTCGTCAAACAAACCTTGTTGTTGAATGTCTTGGGAAGCGGTGTCCTCGGGATGCCACTGCACACCCACAACCCATCGAGCTTTTGTGTGCTCCACTGCTTCGATTGCCCCATCGTCGTGCGTAGCCACAACAACAAGGTCGTTACCTAGGTCGTCAATGGCTTGATGATGAAACGAGTGCACCTGCGGTGTGGTTGTTCTCATTGCTGTTGCAACACGCGAGTTAACGACAACATTCACATCATGCATCGTGTCTCGATGTACATCGGTGGAGTCGAGATGCTGGATAAGTGTCCCACCCATTGCAACATTCAACATTTGATGTCCACGACAAATCGCAAGGATGGGGACGTCGCGTGAGATCGCACTATCAAAAACGCTCTTTTCAAAAATGTCGAGTGATTCATCAACGCCATACAACCGAGCTGATTCCTGTCGACCGTAGGTATGCGGACATACGTCTCCACCGCCAAGAAAAACCACAGCATCACATCGTTTAACAGCTTCTGAGATCACATCGACATCGTGCGTCGGCGCCAACACAACGGGCACGCCACCAGCTCGCATGATTGCTTCGCCGTACAAACGCCCCGCTGTCACCACCGGGGTGCGATGTCCGTTGGCTTGGTCACTGTGGCGACCGGGTATGAGAACGAGCGGTTTCATGATTGAGCCTCTACGGTAGTGGTCATGCGCGCAGCTCTTATCGCTAACGCCACCGACGCCGACGCTGGATTGGTGGGTCGAGCATTGCGCCGGCGGGGATTTTCTTTTGTCGAATTCATCAGAGAACAACACGACTCTTGGCCGGCACTAGAGGGAATCGACATGGTGGTCTCGATGGGCTCAAGTTGGAGCACCTACTGGGACAGTGTTCAAGAACCAGTTCAGGCCGAGCAGCAACTACTGCGCCGCGCAATTGATTCGGGGTGTGCTGTTCTCGGGATTTGTTTCGGAGCCCAGCAACTATCCACGGTCCTGGGTGGGCGAGTCACAAAGGCACAAAGTCCGGAAATCGGGTGGCACAAGGTGTGTCCCGTGGCCGAGACAGCCCACCGCGTGCCCGACGCCCTCTGCCAGGGGCCGTGGATGCAGTGGCATTTCGATACTTTTTCGGTTCCTTCCGGGGCAACTGTGCTGGCTGAATCGGCCGTCGGACCCCAGGCGATGGTCTGCGGACGCACATTGGGGGTCCAATTTCATCCCGAAGCGACCGAAAGTATCGTTCGGCGCTGGTCGTCGGGTGAGGGAGATGAGGAACTAGAGGCCAACGGGCTGTCACGTTCTGAATTGCTGGCTCAGACCACTCATCATGTCGACGAGGCAGAATCCCGATGTGATGCGTTGGTCGACTGGTTTTTGACCGACATCGCACAAAGGCACATAGACAGACGTCTCATGTGATGAAGTTGGGGCTATTGGAGGCCCCCGTAGTAGTTTTTGATGCGATGTCCCCATTCCTGCGGTCTTATCTCACAGTTGTGTGGTTTGGTCTTGCTGCGTTTCTCGTAGCAGGCCTCTTGCTTGGTATCGCCGCACTTCTGCGTCCGAACAAGCCCACTCGCGAAAAATTGTTGACCTACGAGAGCGGTGTTGATCCCGTTGGCGAAGGTTGGTCGCAAAGCCAGATTCGTTATTACGTCTTTGCACTGTTGTTCGTGATTTTCGACGTTGAAGCCGTGTTTATTTTCCCGTGGGCAACGCAGTTGGAGCGTTACGCCGTTTTCGGGTTGGTCGAAATGGGTGTGTTTGTCGGAGTGCTTCTTCTCGGATTGGTGTACGCATGGCGCAAGGGCGTCCTGCGTTGGGTGTAGGAATTTAAAGGACAGTCGCATTATGGGTCTCGTAGATCGCGGTCGGCTTCCCAAGCCGCTCACAACATTGTTCAACCTTGGACGCTCACACAGCATGTGGGTGTACCAGTGGGGTCTTGCGTGTTGTGCAATCGAAATGGGCGCAGCATTCGGTTCACCGCGTTATGACGTAATGCGCCTCGGAGTTATTCCATTGCCTGCATCACCACGTCAGGCAGACTTGGTTGTCATCTCGGGAACGGTGACAGACAAAATGGCTCCTGCCATCAAGCGTTTGTATGAACAGATGCCCGAGCCAAAGTACGTCATCTCGATGGGAAGTTGTGCGAACTGTGGTGGACCATATTGGGATAGCTATTCAGTAACAAAAGGTGTCGATCAAATTATTCCTGTTGACGTGTATGTGCCGGGTTGCCCGCCACGTCCAGAGGCTCTTCTTGAAGGAATCGTGTTGTTGCAACAGCGCATCAAGAACGAAGACATGGGTGCACGTTGGCGCGGCGAAGGAACAAAACCTTTGAATCGTGTCGACGGTGAATCTGCAGAGAAGGGTGGTGTTCCTGTTGTCGTCAACAACTGATTCCACCGAGGACGTGCAACGCGACGAAGTACGCGAAGCCGAAATGGCACGAATCACTGCTGCATTGGGTGATTCAGTAGTCGATTCATTGGTCAAGCCCAACGACGATATGTGGATTCGCGTCACCGCTGCATCGTGGTTGTCAACAGCGGAAACGTTAAAGAATCTCGGCTACACCTATTTTTGTTTCTTGTCCGCGATCGACTGGTTGCCGTCGCCTTTTGGAAAAGGTGAAGATGACCCCACCGAACCAGCGCCTGAACGTGACAACACCATCAAGCAGGGATACGCCGGTGGCGACACCCGCTTTCAGTTGCTTGCTCGACTGACACAACCACATTCCTCAATTGGTGTGAACATCAAAGCCGATGTCGACGATGCGACCATGGCAGTTGATTCGTGGACGTCGGTGTTTGCTGGGGCGAACTGGCACGAGCGTGAAACATGGGAGATGTTTGGCATTGGTTTCAACGGCCACCCAGACCTTCGCAAGATGTATCTGCCAGCTGATTTTGAAGGACACCCACTTCGCAAAGATTTTCCTTTGCTCGCGCGCATCGTCAAACCGTGGCCGGGAATTGTCGATGTTGAACCGTTGCCCGGCGACGATGATCAAGAGGAGGGCGCAGCATCATGACAATGCTTGGCGACCGTCAACAACTTTCCTACATCGCAGCACAAGCTGCAGATGCTCGAGTGAATGTTGAACTTGAAACCGAGGGCATGACTCTCAACATCGGGCCTCAACACCCTGCAACGCACGGAACACTACGCATCATCGCGCGCCTCGACGGCGAACAAGTCATCTGGGCAGAACCATCAGCCGGCTACATGCATCGTGGCTATGAAAAGTTGACTGAGGTTCGCTCGTACCCGCAAGTCACCGCGTTAATCAACCGCATCGACTGGTTGGGTTCGTTTGCCAACGAGGTTCCTTTCATTCTTGCTGCAGAAAAACTGATGGGAGTTGAAGCACCTCCACGTGCTCAACACATCCGTACGATTTTGTTTGAACTGTCTCGTATCGCCAACGTGTCGCTGTTTCTTGGTGACTTGGGTGTGCAGATGGGCGCAGTCACCCCCGTGTTCTTCGCATTCCGCGACCGTGAATATGTCTTGAACTTGATCGAAGCAGCCACAGGTGGTCGTTTCCATCCGAACTTCGACCGCATTGGTGGATTGAAAGACGATCTGCCAGCGGGATTCGTTGATGAGACGCGCACCGTCATGAAGAAGTTGCGCAACTTCTGTGACGAGATCGAAGGCTTGTTGTTCGGCAACGAAATTTTCCAGTCACGTACTCGTGGCATCGGAGTAATTCCCAAGGATGTCGCTTTGCAATACGGATTGTCGGGCGCCAACTTGCGCGCGAGCGGAGTTGATTGGGACTTGCGTCGCGATCAGTCCCTGCCGATGGCGTGGAACAAAGTTGATTGGAAAGTGTGGACACATCCAGACGGCGACTCGTTCGCACGTTGTTGGATTCGTCTCCAAGAAGTTCGCGAATCAACATTGATTGTTGATCAACTTCTCGACACTCTTCCGTCTGGCCCGGTGATGGCAAAAGTTCCCAAGATCATCAAGGTGCCAGAAGGCGAAGCATGGGTGTCGACGGAAAATCCATTGGGAGAGATGGGCTATTACGTCGTGTCACAAGGTGACCAAGGTCCGTTCCGCGTGAAGATTCGCAGCGCATCTTTCAACAACATCTCGATCGTGCCGTGGGTTCTTAAAGGTGTCTACGTGCCCGACATCATCACGATCCTTGCGTCGTTGTACTTCATCTTGGGAGACATCGATCGCTGATGAACAACGTCATTATTTCCGCTGAACTGGCCTATTGGGCGCAATCGCTCCTGCGTGTGCTTGGTGGTTTGGTTGCAGTTCTGTTGCCCGCGGGAACCGTGGTGTATCTGTTCTTGTTCAAGATGATGTCGTTCATGCAGTCACGTCTTGGACCAATGGAAGCAGGTCCGTACGGTTCACTGCAGTTGTTTGCCGAAGTGGGCAAGTGGTTGCAAAAAGAAGACATCGTTCCCGCACAAGCTCAACCCGAAGCACGCATCTTCAAAATGGCACCGCTCATCGTGTTGGCCAGCACGTTCTTGCTGGTTGTTGTCGTCCCATTTGGTCCCGATGCATGGTTCACCAACTTTGAAGTCGGAATTTTTTACGCACTCGCTGTTGGGTCGGTGTCGGTTCTCGGAATTTTGATTGCGGGCTGGTCCAGTGCGAACAAGTATTCACTTCTTGGTGGCTTGCGCGCGGCCGGTCAGTTGATCGCGTATGAATTGCCAATGGTGTTGGCAGTCGTCGGCGTTGTCATTCAGGCCGGAACCATGAATCTCCAACAAATCGTCGTGGCACAAAACGCCGGTTCCATTTTTGGTTGGGACGGTGTTGGAAACCCCTACATCTTGACCCAGTTCGTGGCATTCATCATTTTCATGATCGCTGTGCAAGCTGAATTGACTCAGACACCTTTCGACATGCCAATCGCCGAATCTGAATTGGTGTCGGGTTATATGACCGAATATTCGGGATTCCGTTTCCTTATTTTCTTCATCGGTGAATTCGCAACCGCTGGTGTGTTCGCGATGATCGCGTCGGTTCTATTCCTTGGTGGCTGGGGAGTTCCGTTCGCGTGGTTCGGATGGACCGACATCGACAGCATTGACAACTGGATGAACGTGGTTGGCCCGTTGATTCTGTTCACCAAGATGTTGGTGTTGGTGTTCTTCATCATGTGGATTCGCTTCTCGTCTCCTCGATTCCGCGAAGACCAACTTCAGCGATTCGCCTGGAAAGTTCTCATCCCTATTTCTCTCATCAACATCATGGTGACAGCTGTGTTCAAGGTGGCGTTCTGATGGCTAAGCCCAAAGTTCCCGGTCTTTTCAAAGGTCTTGGTATCACGTTCGGTACCTTGGTGCGCACCACCAAAGAGGGTGCTGCAACCGTGCAATATCCGCACGAAAAAGAAACTCCTCCAATTCGTGCTCGCGGTGTGATTGCACTACACGAAGGCAACTGCACATCGTGCATGTTGTGTGCGCGTTCCTGTCCGGACTGGTGTATCTACATCGAAGGACACAAAGAACTTGCTCCTCCGCGTCGCGCCGGTGGTGCACCGCGCAAAGTCAACAAACTGGATCGCTTCGATATCGACTACGCGTTGTGTATGTACTGCGGAATTTGTGTGGAAGTGTGTCCGTTCGACGCCTTGTTCTGGAGTCCGGAATACGAATATTCAGAACCAAGAATCGCCGACTTGTTGCACGACAAGTCCAAGTTGGGTGAGTGGATGGAAACAGTTCCCGAGGCTCCCGAACTTGAAGCGGGTGCGGAAAAGAAGGGCAAGAAGTGATGATTGCCTCTGATGTCTTGATTGCCCAGAACATTGGCTTTGCAATTATCGCAGCGTTGATGATCTTTGGAGCGATTCGAGTCGTGACAACCAACAACGTTGTTCACGCCGCTTTGTGGTTGGTAGTTGTTCTCGCCGGAGCAGCTGCTCAGTACATTCTGTTGGCCGCAGAGTTCGTTGCGGTGACGCAAGTGCTGGTCTATATCGGTGCTGTGATGGTGTTGTTCTTGTTCGGAACCATGTTGACTCGTGCACGTATTGGAGCCGAGAAAGATCTGAACAACAAGAACTGGTTCATCGGATTGCCTGTGGCGGGTCTGTTGTTAGCAACAATGATCATCGCTCTGAATGATGGTTTCGGCGATGAAAAGATGCCAGCTGATGCCGAAGTGTTCACCACTCAGCAAGTGTCCGACCAAATTTTCGGACCGTACCTGTTGCCATTCTGGGCGTTGTCATTTCTTTTGTTGGCTGCCGTCATCGGCGCGATCGTTTTGGCGCGGAGGGATTAAGTCGTGTTTGTCAATCAATTCCTCATGCTCGCAGCGATTCTGTTCTGCATCGGTGTCTATGGCGTGATTGTTCGAAAGAACGCCGTGCTTGTACTTATGTCCATCGAGCTCATTTTGAACTCGGTCAATATCAACCTCATCGCGTTCTCGCTGCGCAATGGCACCGCCGATGGTCACACGTTCGCGCTCTATGTCATTGCGGTGGCAGCCGCTGAAGTGGGTGTTGGCCTTGCGATGGTGTTGTTGATGTATCGCAACCGTCGCTCGGTTGGCCTTGATGAACTTTCAGGAATGAAGGGCTAGTTCAGATGTTGATTTCTGCAAGTGAAACAGCCGAAGTTGTGCTGTCGTCTGGATGGTTCTTGGAGAACGCATTCATTATTCCTTTGATTCCGGCAGTGGCATTCGCCCTCATCATCTTCTTTGGCAAGCGCATGCCGATGAAGGGAAGCGAATTCGGTATCGCCTCAATGCTTGGTGCATTGGTGATGTCTGTGGGCGCTGCATATCAGTGGATTCAACGGGTCAATGGTGCACCCGAAGAGGCCTACATCGAACCCATCATCAAGTCGTGGACGTGGTGGCAAAACGGCGGTATCCCGCTGGGTATTGGTCAACACATCGATGGTCTCTCGATTGTGATCTTGGTGGTTGTGGCATTCATCTCGACCCTGGTTCAGATTTACTCCACTGAATATCTGCACGGTGATCGTCGCTACACCCACTTCTTTGCATCGCTGACGTTGTTCTCTGCCGGCATGTTGAACATGGTCGTTGCTGAAAACATGATCCAACTCATTCTTGGTTGGGAAATCATGGGCCTGTGTTCGTTCATGTTGATTGGACACTGGTGGGAAGAAGGCGCAAACAGCAGAGCTGCATTGAAGGCATTCTTCACCACTCGAACAGGCGACATCGGTTTGTTGGTGGGAACATCAATTCTGTATTTCGCAGCAAATGATTGGACGCAAAAGACACTGGGTGTGTCTGGCTTCAGTATTCGAGGATTGTCTGCATGGGCATTGTCTGGCGATCCAAGTAGTACCGCAATCACCATTGGCGCGATCGCATTGTTTATTGCTGCCATTGGTAAGTCTGGTCAGTTCCCGTTGCACACCTGGTTGCCCGACGCGATGGCTGGCCCAACTCCAGTCAGTTCGCTCTTGCATTCATCCACCATGGTGGTTGCTGGCGTGTTCTTGGTGGCACGCATTTTCCCAGTGTTCTTCGAGGGAATGAACATCTACGGCTCGAACGTGAACCTCATCGTGGTTATCGGTGGAATCACAATTGTGATTGCTGCCGCACTTGCATTCGTGCAAACAGACATCAAGAAGGTGTTGGCCTATTCAACTGTGTCTCAGTTGGGTTACATGATGATGGGACTGGGCGCAGGTGCATGGTTGCCAGCGGTGTTCCACATCTTCACGCACGCGTTCTTCAAGGCATGTTTGTTCTTGGCGGCCGGTTCCATCAGCCACAGCGCATCGCATCACTCTTTCGACATGAAAAAAGACATGGGTGGACTTCGTAAGTTCATGCCCATCACTTTTGTTACATGGATCGTGTCCACACTCGCGTTGGCCGGTGTGTTTCCGTTCTCCGGCTTCTTCTCCAAAGACGAAATCATCGACAACGTGGGTTATGCGGGATACAGCTTCTTTATGTGGGTCGGCCTCCTGGGTGCTTTCATGACCGCTGCCTACATGACACGCGCGACCTATCTGACTTTCTTTGGCGAACCACGTGGTGCAGCAGCAGGCGAGCATCACGATGAACACGATGCCCATGACGCACATGCTGATCACGGTCATGATGCGCATGGTCACGATGCACATGCAGCTGTTGCTCATGGTCACGATGATCACAGTCATGATGATCACGGATCTCATGGTCCACGAGAATCTGGACCATTGATCACGATTCCGTTAATCATCTTGGCGACGTTGGCCATCGGTTCAGGTTTGTTGAACGCAGTTCCCTTCGGTGAGAACTGGGAGAACTTCAAGAAATGGGTGGAGCCACGAGGTCAAGTTGTCAGTGTCACAGGCATTGAACACTCTGTCGGTGGTCACGGCGAGTCGCGAACACTGGCACCGACGACATTCGTGCAAGCAGGTGCTGAATCGGACTGTGGCAAAAAGACGCCCACCGATGGCGTGTGTTACGCCCCGTATTTGAAGCATGCGAAATTTAAATGGTCAAAGGCTGCATTGTCGTTGGCGATTGTCGCCGCTGGCATCATCATCAGCTGGTTCGTCAGCATTCAGTTGTACACACGACGCAACAAGTCGCTCGTTGGTCTCACACAGCGCAACAAGTTGTTAGGCGCGGGGTACGCGTTCTTGGTGAACAAGTACTACCTCGACGTGTTGTACGAAAAAATCATCGTTCGTTCCATTGCTTATCCGATTTCACGCGGTGCGTATTGGATCAACCAAAACATTCTCGACGGCATTGTCAACGGAGCCGGTATCGGTTCCAAGACAATCGCTGGTTGGGTGTATCGCAATATTGACCAACGTGTGGTCGATGGAGCAGTGAACAAGTCGGGTGACGCAGCACAAGGTGCAGGAAGCGTTCTTCGACCTGTTCAGTCCGGAAAAGTCAATCAGTACGGAGCGTTGTTGTTCGGCGCCGCCGCCATCGGCGCTCTCGTACTCGTCATCATCAATACCTGAGGGAGCACATCGG
>JBEDHS010000113.1:0-14845 GCA_041173945.1 Actinomycetota bacterium | reverse complement strand
AATGATGGGTCGTACACACGGTGTGCACGCAGAACCCACAACGTTCGGTGCAAAGATTTCGTTGTTCGGCTTACAACTTCTTCGTGAACGCACTCGATTGTTGGCCGCTCGTAATTCGGTTTCAGTCTGCAAACTGTCGGGAGCGGTGGGAACCTATTCCAATATTTCCCCCGAGGTTGAAGAAGCTGTGGCCAAAAAGCTCGGTCTTGTCGCTGTACCGGCGACTCAAGTCGTTGCGCGTGATCGTCATGCAGAGTTTTTGTTTGTGTGTGCATCAATTGGTACGACACTGGAATCGTTGGCGGTGGAATTGCGACATCTGCAGCGAACCGAAGTCAATGAAGTGCGCGAGGGTTTTGCACCTGGGCAAAAAGGCTCAAGTGCGATGCCGCACAAACGCAACCCAATCTCTGCCGAAACAATCAGCGGATTGTCGAGAGTCTTGAGGGCAAACGCTCAGGTGGGATTGCAAAATGTTCCGTTGTGGCACGAGAGGGATATCTCGCATTCTTCTGCGGAGCGAATCGTTCTTCCCGATTCTGTGTCGCTCGTTGTGTACATGTTGCGTCGAATGAAAACAATCCTGTCGCGATTGGAAGTTGATGCAGACAACATGATGCGCAATCTCAATATGTTGCACGGTGTCGTCTATTCACAATCAGCACTGCTTTTGCTTGTTGCACAGGGCATGTCACGAGATGATGCATACCGCATTATTCAGGCCGCTTCACGTGAAGCGCTCGACACACGTACTGATTTACGATTGATTCTTGAACAACATCGCGATGTATCGCTCTCCTCGGAGCAGCTCGACAGCGTTTTTGATCTCGAGCGTGTTTTGACACATGCCAAACGTGGGGTCAATGAATTAGTTCAACAATGGACAACGATTCGCGCTTAAAAAGCGAGCCGACGAATCAGTATTTTGTGATTCCCGCTTTTTTCAAGACCGCCGGAGTCACACCAAATTCGCGCCACGCATCGTAGGAAATGTCATTACGTGCGCTGAATGAACGCGCAACCTTGACGAATTTTGTTTCCGCCGCAACGACTTCATTTTTGGACTTCATTCCAGAGAGCTCTCGACGAAGATTCAAACGCTCTTGAATGAGCCTTACCTTTGTGACAGCGTCAGCCGTTTTCAACTCTGTGTTGATCGTGGTCAAGCGCCGAGCGATGGACTCTGGCGTGCGACGACGACCACGTTTTGGTTTGGTGGCTTCGACAATTTCAAGGTACTCCCGAATGATGCGCCCTTCATTTCGCCCGTTAGCCAGGGCTTTTTTGTGTGCGGTACTCATTTTGGTAGACCCGCGTGCAGTCTTCTTTTTTGCGGCCATAGTTGTTATCCCTAGTTTCACGATCGGGTCGTCTTCTCAGAGTTTCAAAAGGCTACCGTGAGTTAGTTTCACGGCACCACTTTTATGGCCATTATGGAGAAAGTGGTGTCGTACGTCTCACGGAAAACCGCCTTGAGTTCTATCGGCAACTAGGGTCACAGAGGTGACTCATCCGTACCCATTCACGCCACCGGGACTGCCTGAATTAAGTCCAACCTTGGCACTTCTTCGAGATCACGTCTTTCAGTATTCGCTGAAGACGGGTTCTTTTACTTTGAAATCTGGTCGCGCAAGTTCGTGGTTCCTCGACACGAAACAAACCGTGTGTCGCCCCGATGGTGTGCTTGCGGTGGCCAATGCGGCGCTCGAAGTGATTCCACATGACGCAACAGCAATTGGTGGCCTCACGATGGGGGCCGACCCCGTCGCGTATGGAATTGCAGCCATTGCCGCAACTCAACATCGACAACTACGCAGTTTCAGTGTGCGCAAAGAAGCGAAGGATCACGGAATAACCGGACGCATTGCTGGTGCATTAGAGCCAGGTGATCGTGTTGTGATTACCGAAGACACCGTGACTCGCGGGACGAGCATTTTCGAAGCGGTGGAAGCGGTTCGCGAATTTGGAGCCACACCAATATTCATCACAGTGATTGTTGACCGCGGTGGAACCTGTGAGCAGATGGCTCGCGATGCCGGAATTGAGTACCGACCTCTTCTCACTGCACCCGACTTGGGATTTGAATTTGGGTCCTAAAGATGACATTGGGTGATCAATGTCATTGGGTATGTCAGCGTTCGGTTTGAGAGAATAAAGCCCATGAAAAGAATTCTTGTCAGCGTTGCAACGTCAGCGTTATTGGCCGCCTGTGGGTCGTCGTCAACAACACAGACAACTCTTGCACCGACTACCACCGTGGCTGCCACAACAACGACGGTTGCTGCAAATGAAGAACCGCTCGAGATCAGCGTCACAGTTGGCGAAGACTCCGATCCTGATCGCATTGAAATTGTCGATCTCGGATCATCGGTGGCCATCACATTGCTTAATCCCACTGCTACCGATGAATACCACTTGCACGGCTACGACATTGTTACGCCGACAATGAATGCAGGCGAAAGTGCGACCATTTCGTTCACCGCCTCTGAAGCAGGCACATTCGAGTTAGAGAGTCATGTCACCGGTGATGTGTTGGTGGTGTTGGAAATTTCATGAGCCTTGGCAAGTTATTGGAGTTGACTCCGCACGGAATCGACGTCGTTGCTGGTGAGGGCTTTCCCTACCCATGGGGCGGTCTGTACGGCGGACATATCGTCGCTCAGTCATTGCGTGCTGCATCGTCAACAATCGACGAAGGATTCCTTCCACATTCAGTGCGTGCATATTTCATTCGACGTGGAGACAACTCTGAAACAGTTCGTTACGAAGTTGATCGCATTCGTAACGGACGTAGCTTTTGCACGCGACGTGTTGTTGCACGTCAGTCGAACGGCGCAATTCTCAATCTTGAGGGAAGTTTTCAATTACCTGAAAAGTCACCGCAAATCTCTTCAGTTGCGATCGCATCAAACATCCCTCGCCCCGATGAATTGACACCGGCAGAAACGTGGTCGCCACACATCGAACAACGTGACATTCCCATTGATTTTGTGCCAGCAGAAAAGCGTGATGGCTCCGGTCAGTTGATGGCGTGGTATCGCCTGAAAGAAGATTTCGGCGACAACCAGTTGTTGCATCGATGTGCGTTGGCGTATTTGTCTGACGACTTGCCCACTGGTGCGGTCATTCGTGGAGTTCCCGAATTACGCGAGCGTTGGAACACAGAAAACGCTTTTTTCTCGGCAAGTCTTGATCACACCATTTGGTTTCATCGCGATGTTGATTCGCGTCAGTGGCATTTGTATGAAATGAATTGTCACGCGTACATCAATGGTCGCGGCTTGGCTTTTGGTTATGTGTTCTCCGAAGATGGAACTCACGTTGCAACCGTGGCACAAGAAACTTTGGTTCGCCTGCGCGAGGAATAGAAATCTATTGGTGGTCGAGACCGGCGTCGATCCGGTGACCCCACGCTTTTCAGGCGTGTGCTCTGCCAACTGAGCTACTCGACCGTGCCATTTTTCAGCGTGAACTGAAAAACAACATCGTCAATGACAACCGCCATTGATGGCGGTCCCGACGGGACTCGAACCCGCGACCTCCGGCTTGACAGGCCGGCGTGAACTCCAACTTCACCACGGGACCATGTGGAAACCACTGGTCTCTTGCACCCCCAACGGGATTCGAACCCGTGCCGCCACCTTGAAAGGGTGGTGTCCTAGGCCGCTAGACGATGGGGGCTAGAACGACTCCGGTTGAGAGCAATATGACGCTATCAGCCGAAGGGGCAAATGCCTTCTCTCGAATCTAGGGAACTTCTGGGGGTTTCACTCACCCGCGAGGGCAGAGACGGTCCATTCCAATAACCATCCGAGGTAGCCGTACAACTGAGCCTGTCCATATAAAGGGTCGGTCTCATCGATGTCGTCGGTGTCGATGCTTTCATCGACATCCAAAAGGGTGCCCAACACCAAGCGGAGACTGTTCAACACAATCATGAATCCATGAAGTTGATGTTCCGAGATGGGATCTGAGTGAGCGAGGAGTTCTTTCACTGTGGCGATCGAACTCGCGCGGGATTGGCGCAGTTCATCGGACATGTAACTCTGATATTCAGCATTTCTTTCCGGGTCATCGTGGTACGCCACCGGAAACAGACGTCGTAACCGCGGATCGGAGATGTCGCTTTCAAGCAGTTCTTCTAACTGTTCGACAAAGCCCGTCATGGTGAGACGATCCTGCTCGCTCAAATTGATGACGAACGTGCCATCACCCACTGGCTCAATGGGCCCAACGTGTCGGCGGCGCTTCATGAATCTTGTTGCATGGTTGCCCACAAACCATGTTCATGGAGACGAAACACATCAAGTTCTGCTTTTTCACGTGGACCCGAGGAGACAACCGCGCGGCCTTTTTCATGAACGTCCAGCATTAATGAGTCCGCTTTTTCTTTTGAATATCCGAAGAGCTTCTGAAAGACAAACGACACGTACGACATCAGGTTGATGGGGTCATTCCAGACCAGAACAATCCAGGGCGAATCGGTCTCGGAGGATTCCACCGCATCGAGATCGGGCTCGACCACCTGGGTGTCCTGGGCGCGCACCACCAGCTTTTTGGCGATGACGAACTGTGGTGTGGTGAATGACACGGAAACATTCTGCTTGTGATTGGCTGAGATTGCCTACCACCCATACGATGGAGCACCGTGCCCCTCAATGTTCGTCCCGTTGTGCCATCGCGTTTGAAGCGTCGCGGCCATGAGTCGAATCGCGCACCCCAATCGAAGATTGCCGGCTATATCGCGCTGACAAAGCCCCGAATTATTGAACTTTTGTTGATTACCACGGTGCCGACAATGGTCGTGGCTGAAGGTGGTTGGCCATCTCTCTGGCTGATGATTGTCACTTTGGTCGGCGGGACATTGGCTGCCGGTGGAGCCAATGCCATCAATATGTACATCGACAGGGACATTGATGCCCTGATGGAGCGCACAAAGAATCGGCCATTGGTGACCGGGTTGATTGCACCGAAAAGCGCTCTTGTCTTTGCAATTTCCTTGGAAATAGTTGCTTTTGCTGTCTTGTGGGCAGGGGCAAATCTGTTGTCTGCCTGTCTTGCATTGTCGGCAACATTGTTTTATGTCTTCATTTATTCGTTGTGGTTGAAGCGTACGAGCACCCAGAACATCGTGATTGGTGGAGCCGCAGGAGCGGTTCCCGTGTTGGTGGGCTGGGCCGCGGTGACAAATTCTCTGGGGTGGACTCCCTGGCTGCTGTTTTTGCTGATTTTTTTATGGACCCCGCCTCATTTCTGGGCTCTCGCCATTCGCCACCGCGAGGACTACACCGCAGCAGGGGTACCGATGTTGCCGTCGGTAGCGACCCCGGAGCGGGTTGTGGCCTCGATGGTGCGTTACACAATTGCACTAGTGGCCACCAGCCTGATTTTGATCCCGGTCGGCGAGCTCAAATGGGTCTATGGAGTCTCCGCGGTGGTGTTGGGCGCAATGTTCTTGTGGGGCACAATCGCACTAGGTCGAAATCAGTCTCCCGGGGCAGCGATGAAACTGTTTTCTTTCTCCATTTCGTACATTTCGCTTCTCTTCGTGGCCATGACGGTGGACGTTTTCATCCGCTAAAAATGCGCAATTGCACGAGCGTGGTTCTCTAACGAGGATTTCCCTGTGAGGAGTAGGTGGTGGGTAGTGTTGAGTCGTTACAACTAGGCGTACTCACCCCCGAGGTTCGTAAGGATTGAAGGGGTGTCTCTGGGAGACCATTCGAAAATGACCACCATCGACACTCACGTCGGCGCATCGACACCTACGGCGACTCCGTCGTTTGTTGCGTCTATAGGCCAATGGGTGACAAGCAGCGATCATAAAAAGATCGGCCGTTTGTTCATCGGTTTGTCACTGTTATTCGCCGCTTCTGTTGCTGTAGTGGGCGCATTGATTGGCTTCGAACGCATTAACCCCGATGGCTCACAGATTTTTGATGCCAATGCGGCATTGCAATTGACACAGTTGCATCGCCATTTCCTTGTCTTTGGAGTACTCGCACCTCTGTTGATGGGTATTGCAATCGCAGTTGTTCCAATGCAAGTTGGTGCGCGCGCAATCGCTTTTCCACGTCTTGCCCAATTCAGTTTTTGGACGTGGACATTCGGTTCGATTCTCGTGCTTGTTTCTTTTATCGGTAACGGTGGTCCAGGTGGGGGCAACACCGATCTGGTTGATCTGTATTTGCTCGCAGTTGCGCTTGTGTTCGCGGGAATCTTGGCCGCAGCGTTGAGTGTGGCAACAACAGTTCTGACATCTCGAGCACCGGGGATGTCGCTTGACCGCGTACCGATGTTTTCATGGTCGGCGCTTATTGGTTCATCGGCCGCTTTGTTAAGTCTTCCGGTGGCCATCGGCACGATCATCTATTTGTATGTCGACCACACGTATTCGCAAGCCGCATTTGGAGACAACAAAGCAATCAATTCATGGTTGGGTTGGGTGTACGCACAGCCACAAACGTTTGTCTTAATTGTCATGGCACTTGGTGTTCTTGCAGAGTTGGCACCGGTCACCGCTCGCGTTCGTCAGCCATTGCGTCCCGCTGTTTTGGTGGGTATTGCACTGATTTCCACAGCAACGTTTGGTGCAGTCACACAAACTGCCCACGTTCTCGACTTGTCGGGTTCAAACGGCGACAAGTTCACCAGCACGATCTTGTTCTTGTTCTTCAACGGTCTGCCACTTCTTGGTGTACTCGTTGCGTTGGCAACATCGATGTTGTGCTTTAAAGAAGGACGCCCACGCGTGAATGCCGCATTTGCGTTTGCTGTGCTCGGTGCAATCATGGTGTTGGCCGGCGTTGGTGGCAGTTTCTTGCAACACATTGGTGATGCAGCTCTCGTCGGAACTGCATTCGGTGAAGGCGTGACACTGTATGTGGTCTACGGAGCGTTGTTGTCCGCACTTGGCGCACTTGTTCATTGGGCACCAAAGTTGTGGGGCGTTGTTTTGGACGACAAGAAAGTCCTTGGTCTTGCAGGCTTGGGAGTGATTGGCGTTGTACTGGCGTCGTTGCCGTTGTACATCGCAGGTTTTGCCGATCAACCCGTTGATGTAGTGAACGACTTTGATTACAGCGGACCACTCGCATTGTGGAATGTTCTATCGGGCGCAGGCTCAGCGATTATCGCAGTGGTGGTGTTGGCTTTTGTTGGTCTGTTGTTTGCAGCAGTACGCAGTGGTGCCGGGGCTACCGATGATCCGTGGGATGCACACACACTTGAGTGGTCGATTCCATCACCAGCACCAACAGACAACTTCCCCGTTCTTGCGACAGTGACATCGAGTGAGCCACTGCTTGACGTGAAGCCTTCACAGGAGGTACCAGCATGACAATGGCACTGCCAACAGCTCCTGCACCAGCGCCGCGCCGTCAGGTGTTTGTCGCGACAGCGTTCGTTGTTGCCGCTGCAGCAATGGTTGTTGCGGGAATGCTGGCCATGTGGATGCGATTCCGTGCTGGCGCACCTGTTCGCACTTCAGCAGACGGACTTGAGCAAATCAAAGATTGGTTGCCAGAGTCGATCAAGATTCCTGAAGTCGCTGCCAACACAATGGTCGCAACTTTCCCGTTTGCCGCTTTGATGGCTCAGTGGGCTGTGTATGCCGCAAAGCGTCGCGACCATCAACACCGCTCAATTGCTTTGCTTGTCACTTTTGGTTTGGGACTCGCCGTTGTCAACGCACAGATCGCCATTTATTCGCAAATGGAAATCGGTGTGTCTGACGGTGCATACCAGTCGATGTTCTATGCAATCACCGGAACAATGTTGTTGCTGGTTGCTGCAGGCATGGCATTTAGCGCCGTGGCATTTTTCCGTTCTGTCGGCGGACGCAACGATGATCATCACGTCATCGCTGCACACGCGTTGTATTGGTATTTCCTCACAGTTGCATTCACTGCACTGTGGTTCTTCGTGTACGTACAGAAGTAGGTCGAAATGTTTACAACAGGTTCCAAATACTTCATCGGAGTCACAGCCTTGTCGCTGGTTGCTGCGATCTTGTACATGTTCTTGGTGAATCCATCTGACCTGGGAGCACTTGCATTGGTCGGACTTGCAGTCAGTGCTGCAACCATGGCGGGATTCGCATTGTTCACACGTGATAGCGATGTTGAGACAGTGGAAGAAGCTGTTGAGGCAAGCGCTGCACCAACCGATGCGTCGTATTGGCCAATCGTGTTCGCTTTGGGTGGCGCGATGGTACTTCTTGGCATGGCCACCATTCCCGTGGTGTTTGTGTTGGGTATTGCGGTACTCGTCGGTGGCGGCGTTGAATGGACCATTCAAAGTTGGGCCGATCGCGCATCTGCAGACACTTCGTATAACCGTGGCGTTCGCGCCAAAGTGTTGGGCGGAATTGAATACCCCGGCTTGTCGGCAGTGGTTGCGATAGTTGTGGCGTTTTTGTTCTCGCGCGTCATGTTGGCCACATCAAAAGACGCTGCAACCATCATCTTCATCATCATCGCGTCAATTATTTTCGCGCTGGGTTTTGTATTCGCATCGCGCGCCGATCTTCGACGTAAAGCTGTGACACTCGTGTTGCCATTGGCAGTGGCTGTCCTGGCGATTGCTGGAATTGTTAGTGCCATGAGCGGCGAGCGTGAGCAACTTGTCGAGGCCGCGCGCGAGGATCACTTCGCAGCCGAACATCGTGAGTGCGGCGAGGAAGCTTCGAAGTACTACGACAAGCACGCCAATAACAAAGTGTCATTGCGTTCAGCAGTGATTGCGACGATCACGGTTGAAAACGGCGAGGTGTATGCACAGATGGTGGGACTTGATACCAAAGTCGACACCATCACGATTCCTCGAATGAACGCCACCACGGTGTTGTTCCGTAACCGTGATGCTGAGGAGCGCCGACTGGTTGTCGACTTGGGTACCCGCGAAGTTGAAGACAGCGACATTGTTGAAAAAGTCGGAACTTGTACTCAATTGACGGGCAAAGACCAAGAACAAGTTTTGACTCTGACAATCCCCAAGCCGGCAACAGAGGAAGCGCCATATTCCTTCTATGTGCCTGGTGTCAACGGCAAGATCGGACTGGTCGTGCCGTGAGCCACATCAACGAACCCATGACAACGGAGAAGCCAATGGATACCGTGAGTCGAGTGAAGTCATCACGTCGCCGCATTTTTGGCACTCTCGCACCGGTGGCAGCTGCTGTCACTTTGGCGGGTTGTGCAACAAACGCACCCCAAGACACATTCCAGCCAGACGGCCCGAATTCTCAAATGATTCATGACTTGAACATGCTGGTGTTCCCCATCGCTGGTGTCGTGGGCGTGCTCGTCATTTCACTTGCCGTTTACATCTTCTGGCGTTACAAGGATCGTGGTCAGGCCATTCCTTCACAAGCACACGGCAAGCCAGTTGCAGAAATTGTTCTCACCATTGTTCCCGCACTGATTTTGAGCGTGGTGGGCGTGTTCACTTTCCGCACCATCTTTGATCTTGCTGAAACACAAGACACCGAGATCATCATCAATGTCACTGGTCAGCAGTGGTGGTGGGAATACGACTATCCCGTGCAACCTGAATTGGGCATCAACCAGCCCATCGTGACGTCCGGACAACTCGTTTTCCCCGCAGGTACCAAAGTGTTGCTGCGTGAAACAAGTCGCGACGTAATCCACTCGTACTGGATTCCACGTTTGAACGGAAAGAAAGACGCCGTTCCTGGACGCGTGCATCTGCTTCGTCTTGAAGCAGACAAACCAGGAATTTATGCCGGTCAGTGTGCAGAGTTCTGTGGTCTGTCGCACGCCAACATGCGCATGGAGGCAGTTGCTTTGTCGAAAGAAGATTTCGCGAAGTGGGTCGCAAATCAGCAAAAGGCATACACCCCTCCTGCAGCGGGAACAATTGAAGCTGAAGGTGAAGCGGTGTTCATCGCACAATGCTCACGTTGTCACCAAGTCAATGGCTTGGAGGATTCACAAGGTAAGCCAATTATTTCTGCACCAGATGAGAACGTGTACTCCGGTGCTGCTCCAAACTTGACCGCACTGATGACGCGCAACACTTTCGCAGGTGCGATGTTTGACCTTGTCACAGACAAGTGTCGCGCAGACGTATGGGATGCAAGCGCCGAAGAATTTGGTGAGCGCTACCTGCAAGGCGTCACTGAAGACTGTTTGAACCAAAAAGACTTGCGTGCGTGGCTTCGTAACGCACCAGAGATGAAGCCAATGTATGCAGACCCGACCTTGCTCGAGCCCACCGATGGCAAATATCGAGGAATGCCGTACTTGGCACTCTCCGAAGATGACATCGACAAACTCGTTGCCTACCTACTCACATTGAAGTGATCGGAGAACATCATGGCGATCATTGAAAGACCAGAAACCGCAACTCCCGCAGTTGTGACACCGTCGCAGGCATTCGGTGCTGTGAAGCGACCGGTGGAGAGCACGGGATGGAAGTCGTGGCTCTTTACTGTCGACCACAAAAAGATCGGCATCATGTACGGCGTTGTTGCGATGTTCTTCTTCATCGTGGGTGGTGTTGAGGCGCTGCTGATTCGTTTGCAGCTGGCCGCACCAGATGGTCGAATTTTGAGTGCTGACCAGTACAACCAAATGTTCACGATGCACGGAACCACCATGGTGTTCCTCTTTGCAATGCCGATGGCCGGTGCGTTTGCGAACTACTTCTTGCCTCTGCAAATTGGTGCACGCGACGTTGCGTTCCCGCGTTTGAATGCATTGTCACTGTGGCTGTTGGTTGTTGGTGGATTGATTCTCAATGCATCATGGTTCTTGGGTGGCGCAGCCGATGGCGGCTGGTTCATGTACGCACCAAACTCGGGCCCTGTTTTCTCACCGAGCAATGGTGTTGATTACTGGGTGTTGGGACTTCAGGTCGCTGGTCTTGCCTCGTTGATCGGTTCGATCAACCTGATCGTCACCATTTTGAACTTGCGTGCACCTGGCATGACGCTCATGAAGATGCCTGTGTTCACTTGGATGATGCTGGTTGTGCAGTTCCTCTTGGTGTTCTCTCTACCCGTCATCACCGTGGCGTTGGTGTTGCTGATGTTCCAGCGCTCGTATGGCGCCACATTCTTCGATGTCTCCCAAGGTGCAGATCCACTCTTGTGGCAGCACTTGTTCTGGATCTTTGGACACCCCGAGGTGTACGTGTTGGTGTTGCCAGCGTTCGGAATTATCTCCGAAGTTCTTCCCACCTTCTCACGTAAGCCTTTGTTCGGGTATCCATTCGTTGTGTTCTCGGGCGCCGCTATCGGTCTGGTCGGTTTTGGCGTGTGGGCGCACCATATGTTCGCTTCCGGTATGGGACCTGTGTCTGTTGCGGTGTTCTCGATTGCAACAATGGCGATTGCAATTCCCACCGGTGTAAAGGTGTTCAACTGGTTGCTGACCATGTGGGGTGGCAAGATTTGGTACACCACCGCGATGAAGTTCGCCATTGGCCTTGTGGTGTTGTTCACCTTTGGTGGTTTGTCAGGAGTGACTCACTCGGTGGCACCATCTGACACCCAGCAAACTGACACGTACTACATCGTGGCGCACTTCCACTACGTGTTGTTTGGTGGAATGGTGTTCGGCTTGTTCGCAGGGTTTTATTACTGGTGGCCAAAAGTGTTCGGCAAGATGCTGAACGAAAAACTTGGTTCATGGAACTTCTGGTTGATGATGATCGGTATGAACATGACCTTTGGCCCGATGCATATTCTGGGTCTGCAGGGTCAGCCACGTCGTATGTATGTATGGACCGAGGCTCGTGCTGGTGAAGGATTCTTTAACTTGGGCTTCTGGAACCTGATTTCTTCGATCGGTTCTTTCATCTTGGCGGTCGGTGTGTTGTTCTTCTTGATCAACGTGTTTCACACCGCACGAAAGGGCAAGCAAGCACCACTCGATCCGTGGGACGCTCGCACGCTCGAGTGGATTACCACCAGTCCACCAAAGCCACATAACTTCGATCGCATCCCTGTTGTTCATCACTTGGACGAGTTCTTCCATCGCAAGTACGAAGAAGATCCCGCAACGCACACAATGCGTCCAGTGCAAACTGGCGACCAGATTGTGAAGGCAGAAGAAGACGCTGCTGATGAACACATTCATTTGCCGTCGCCGTCGTACTGGCCACTTCTTTTGTCGGTCGGCATTGGCGTGTTGTGCATGGGCGTCATTTACGGAGTCCCCATCATGGTGGTGGGAGCAGCACTCGTGTTGTTCTCCACTTTCGGATGGGTTCTTGAGCCATCCACTGCTGATGATTCAGAAATCGATCCGCCATCAGTAGATGGCAGCACGAAGGAGATTGCTCCCCTTGGCTGAGACCGCAACCCACGCTGTTGATCACGCAAGTGGTCACGGTCATTCATCGTCAGGGCTGTCGAATAACAAGCTCGCCATGTGGCTCTTTTTGGGCTCGGAGTGCTTGTTGTTTGGTGGTCTTATCTCCACCTACATGCTCTATCGAGGTCGCGTCTCTGACGGTCCACACCCAGAGCAGATCTACGACATTCCGTTCACTTCGGTCTCCAGCTTCGTGTTGTTGATGTCGTCTTTGACAATGGTGCTCGCTGTGTCTGCGGCGCAGAAGAAAGATGATGCGCGCACCAATCTGTGGCTACTCGTCACCGCGGTTTTGGGTGCAACGTTCCTTGGTGGTCAGATCTACGAATTCACTGCTTTCTATCGCGAAGGTTTGGGCTTCTCGACAAGTTTGTTCTCGTCCAGTTTCTACACCTTGACTGGTTTCCACGGTGTGCACGTGACGGTGGGCGTCATCATGTTGTTATCGACAATCGGCATTATCAAGAAGAACAAGGCCACTGGCGATAAGGCCGAATCGGTGGAACTTGTTGGTTTGTACTGGCACTTCGTGGACGTGGTGTGGATTGTCATCTTCACTCTCGTCTATCTGATTCCAGCGTGATCTAGGGGAAAGAATCATGTCAACTGCAACAGAGACTCACGAAGACACTCACGAACACGGAATGTCCGATTCGGGCTACATCAAGATTGCTGTCATTTTGGCAGCCATCACTGCACTCGAAGTGTCGACGTACTACATCGATTTCGGTCCATTCTTTCTTCCGTCGCTGTTGATCATGATGGTGGTGAAGTTTGTGATGGTCGTGTCCTACTTCATGCACTTGAAGTTCGATAACAAGATTTTCAGTTTCATGTTTTATGTGGGGCTGGGATTGGCGCTGGCGGTCTATATCACCGCATTGGCCACCTTTAAGTTCTTCATGTAGGAAAAGGAAGTGATGCCGTGACCCCCCTCGGCATAGTCGCAAGCGTCGATACGAACCCCTGGCGGTTTCAAGCCCACCCCGAGGTGTGGTTGCTCGTCGGTGGTTTGGTAGCTGCATTCATTTACGCCATCAAAGTTGTTGGTCCAAAAGTGGCTCCTGTTGGGCAGGTGATCAGCAAGACACAGATGCGCACATTTATTTTGATGATTGCGTTGATGTGGTTCGCAAGCGATTGGCCAATGCACGATTTGGCCGAGGAGTACTTGTACTCCTTGCACATGGTGCAGCACATGATTTTGACGTACATGGTGCCGCCGTTGGCATTGCTTGCCACCCCAGAATGGTTGTTCCGTCTCTTGATCGGAAACGGAAAGGTCTATCGCGTCGTTCGTGCTCTCACACTTCCCGTTGTGGGTGTTGTGGTCTACAACCTGACACTTCTCACTACACATATTCCCCAATTGGTGAACAAGAGTGCCGAAGGCGGACCGCTTCACTATTCACTGCACGTGCTTGTAGTGGTGACATCGCTGATGTTTTGGACACCGATATGTGGTCCCATTCGTGAGTGGCGCATGAGTGACGGCGCAAAAATGATTTACCTCTTCGGCACGTCATTGATTCCAACAATTCCTGCTGGATGGCTGACGTTTGCCGAGGGCTCGGTGTACAACCACTATGACCATGCCGTCAGAGTCGGTGGCATCTCGGTCATCAGCGACCAACAAGCCGCTGGCGGAATCATGAAACTGGGTGGCTCAATTTTCATCTGGATTGTCATCATCTTCATTTACTTCCGCAAGTTCATGGGCAACTTCTATGCCGAACAGACATACGACAAATCACGAGATATCCCCGATAGTGAAATTGTCGGAACCACTGTGCCGTTGACGTACGAAGAAGTGGAAGCAGCGTTCGAACGAACCAAGCCAGCACCAGAAAACCCCACCACGTCCGCCTAATTTCATGTCGTTCACGATTGTGAAGATGCCACAAGACGATTCTGTTCGTCTGCAGTCGGCAACCTGGGCAGTGGAGGAGTGGAAAAGAGATTTTCCCTACGACACGGTCGACTGGTATTTGTCGCTATATGAACGCGCCGATGAATCGTCAACACTGCCTGTTGTTCTGGCGGCATTTGTAGGCGATGAATTCGTGGGGTCGGCGTCGTTGATTGAAGATGACGAACTCCCCGATGCATCCGAACCTGGTCCGTGGGTGGCAGCTGTATATGTGGCCCCCAGCGCACGAGGGCGCGGGATAGGTGCTGCGCTCGTGAACGAGTTAGTGAACAAAGCCCGCAATTTGGGGCTTGCTCACGTGTATTTGTACACACAGCACGGCGCACCCTGGTATATCGAGATGGGTTGGCGCACGCGTCGTATCGCTCGACTCGGCGATCACGATGTCACAGTGATGTCATACGACATCGTGGACACGGGAAAAAATTAAGACCAGCGAAATCGCCGTGCGGCAACTATTGGCGCAGCGACTGCCCACCCTGTCAATATCAGGCCAGGTACGAGAAGTTGTCCTTCGCCGCTTAACGATGACCGCATGAACTCGGCGAGCGCGCCAGAAGGCAGATACGTCGAC
>JBEDHS010000112.1:0-4237 GCA_041173945.1 Actinomycetota bacterium | reverse complement strand
TCTAGCAATGTGCGCAAGACCGAAGTATCGACCGATGCAGTTGTTTTCAATGTTGCAGGTGTCGTTGCATTTGCTCAGGCGTCATTTGAGTCGCGTTCAGGAAGCAATCTTCTTTCAATTGATTCCAACGGGCAGCTGCAAGATGCATTAATTAGTGGCTCTGCGATGGTGAGAGAATTTTTTGTCGCTCCAAATGGGAAGCTATATGTAGTTTTCGAGTCCCTAACTGAATTAACTTCTGGGGGGGTTCAGTGTGTGCTTGCAGAGGTCGCAGTGGATACGGGAATTCCGTCTTGTATTGACTCTGACCTCACTCAAATTATTTGGGCCAATAGCGGAAACGCTGGAAATCCGCCAATTCAATTTGATGCTCAGGGCGGCATTTACTACGCAGGATTTGCTGGTTCAAGCGCAGTTCTAAGGCGTTATTCAAATGGTTCGGTTGTGAACCTAGTCAATGACAACTCGTATTTCCGTGATTTTCTAGTCCTCGATGATGGGAGTGTTCTATTGTCGGGCATGACGAACTCGTCTAACGTGAATTGGTTAAGGCGGATATCTCCTTCGGGAAGATTGACAAATCTGGCAATCGGATTTGTTCAACAGATGAGCAGATTTGTTGATGGGAATATTTATGTAGGTCTTACGGAGAATATAAATAACCAGACGATGCCTCATCTAAGAAGGTATCTGGTCGATTCTGACGTATTTGAGTCAAAGGCGTGGATTTCCCGGTTTGGGTTCTCCGATAGTTATTTTCCATTGGGTTCTTCTGTCGGTGGACTCTGTTGGATGGCTTTGAGTGACTCATTCTGTAATCACAACGGTGCATCGTTGAAAAGTCGACCATTCAATATCTCAGGAAAAACCTTTGCTGTTGCTGGGAACATGGGATATGGGTACTCGCAACTTTGGCAGTACTATCCATCCCCCGAGAAAGCGAACGTTACTCAAGTTTATAACGTCACGGAGTCTCTACAGGTTGGGCAGAAAATTGTCCTTGCGGGCCTAGCCGAAAATGGGTCAAACATCTTGTCGGTGTATGACACGTCTGCTCAGCAGGAGACTGTGGTGATGGACAGTAGTAATGAGATTGAGATTTACTCTATGAGTTTCAGTGCTCGTACTAATTCGATTTTGTTCTCTGGTCTTCGTTTTGCCGACAATCGCTTTGTTGTTGGCACAGTCAATCTTGGGTAATTCTTGAGGGTCTTCTAGACCATTCAAGATGTGTTCTCGGACGACACCATGTATCTGTGTATGCGAATCCAGACTTCATGTAACCTCGGGCGTTTCGTTTGAGCCTCTCCTTGGGTGTCTCGAGGCGGCTAAGATGAGAACAGTAACCAAGAGAGATAAGGCTCAAACGGTACTTAGCTCAGTTGGCTAGAGCATCTCCCTTACATGGAGAGGGTCGGGGGTTCGAGTCCCTCAACGCCCACCATAAATTTCCACTGCCGCGATGAATTAGGCGGCGACACCACGACGTAAGACATGTTTGCGGAAAGCGTGTGCGAAGTTGCGTCTCCACTGACCTACAACCCACAAGTAGTAACGCCTGTAGTGGTGAGGTTTGGCGATACCTGGAATGGGTTTGCGCGGAGAATTCTCTTTTGTGTTCAAGATGTAAGAGTCCCATGCCGGAAGAGCGGAGAGATCTGAACAAAACGTGCGTGCAATTGGTGGAATTGTCGATTCGTATTCCGAGATTGCTGAGTCATAATCCACAACAACGACGGAGTCCTGACCAAAACCATCTCGATATGCCCGCAGAAGTTGTTCATAATCGACCAGCCATGAGTCTGGTTGAACGTAAGCAAACGATGTTGGGTCTTTACTGAACTCAAAGAAGTCTCGGTCGAGATGCCGCTTCCATGAGGACAGAAAATCCTCTGGGGTGCGCAGACACACAACAACGGTGGTGTGTTCTGGCGGAAAAATCTGAGTTAAACGCGAAATCTCTGAGGGGTGGCGCAGCAAGGACAGGGATTCAGATGACACGACAAAGGTAGATGTGGCAGCTGCAAGTTGCTGTTGAACATTGTCGAAGACGTCGGTCCGTAACTGATCCCATTCGGGAGTGCCGCGAAGCGGTGGGGCGCCGGCATCAGCATTTTCTCCACGGTCGATACGTCGCCTGATGTCGGGGGTCTCACGATCTGGATTTATTAGTAGGGCTCCGAGCTCTCTGGCATCGGGAAGACGCCCTTTGTACATTGTTGCGCCGCACGTAGAGGTAATTGTTGGCTCGTTGTCGCGGAACCATCGTTGAAATGATGTTGTTCCGGTCTTGTGGGTACCGATGTGTAAGACAACACGAGTCTGAACCGTCACAACATCGCACTTTACCTCCGACTTAATGGGAGAGGGAACTGACTGGGGTGTCATTGGTGATTGAAAATAACCCTCTCGGACTTTTTGAGCAACGATTGACAAGGGTCAAATGTCCCGACGGCATCTGGATGTCTGTTGTCATACTTTTCTGATGCCGATGTTGTTGTGGATTGTCTTGGCTGGCATCGGTATGAGTGTGATGGCACTCGCTGGCGCTATTGCGATCTTGCTCCCGGAATCTGTACTCGAGCGTGCACTAATGCCGATGGTTGCGCTCGCGGCTGGCTCATTGCTTGGCGGAGCGTTTTTCCACATGCTTCCTGAAAGTGTTGCAGCGCTCGGAAATAATCTTGGCGTATACGGCGCGTTGACGATTGGTTTTGTGACGTTCTTTGTGCTGGAGCAGTTTCTTCATTGGCACCACTGTCATCGGGTCTCGCATGTCCAGCATCGTCCGTTGGGCTATCTGATTCTTCTCGCAGACGGTCTGCACAATCTGATCGGAGGTCTGGCAGTCGGCGGCGCCTTCATGGTCGATATTCGCGTTGGTGTAGTGACATGGATTGCGGCAGCTGCTCATGAAGTTCCACAGGAGTTCGGAGATTTTGGAGTTTTAGTTAGCAGTGGCTGGAAGGTGCGATCGGCTCTCATGTGGAATTTTGTCTCTGCCTTGACGTTTTTGGTGGGTGCATTTTGTGCATACGGATTGGCCGAACATGTTGATGTTGCATATCTCTTACCGTTTGCTGCTGGAAACTTTGTCTACATTGCGGCCGCGGACCTTTTGCCCGAGATCAGTTCTGATTCTCGCACCGCGTCCACGTGGGCAACAGGTTTCGCGTTTATCTCTGGAATCACCATTCTTCTTGTGACAGCACTTGTCTTCTAATTCACATGCACACTGACTGATGTCGGCAGTGATGACGTGGGATTACTGAAGTGTTTGAGTGTGACAAGCGGTATGAACATCCGGTGGCATCCATCGCAATGTCGCGTTTACTGAAGTGAAGGAGAGGAACGAGGTATGGAAAAAAGACCCTCCACTCAGTCTGGTGAACACTTCTTTTCACAATTTGATGAGCACGACACACATGATCACATTGCGGCAGTATTTGCTAACCGCAGCCTCGCCGAAGCAGCGGTCCAAGAATTACGTGACGTTGGTTTTGGTAGTGAGCATCTAGGAGTCGCAGTTCGAGGAAGTGGCAACGTAGTTTTCGAACATGACGCCGAACAAGAGTTGCTCAGCGATTTTGGAACTGGCGTTGTCGTTGGAACGCCGGCGGGACTGCTCGCCGGTCTCGCTCTTGCGACTGTGATAGTTCCCGGACTTGCTGTGGGCGGAATTGTGGCCCTGGGGCTTGCTGGAGCTGCGTGGGGTGGATTTCTTGGGGCGTATTTGGGAATTGGAGTTGGTTCGCGCACAGACATTGAGCATTCAGAGTTTGAATGGATGCCACTTGCGCCTGATGAAGTTCTTGTTGTTGTCTGTAGCCACGATCGCCCAGAAGAGATTTCTGGAATTATGTACCGACACGGTGGTTCTATTCGAGTGTTCCCAAAAAGCCACGATTGATTTTTTAAGTCGTGATAAGTGGAAAGTGACGCCTTTCAAATGCGATGACGTCACGCCTTCCAAAGACGGGGTCATCTATCGATGGAACATGGCTGGCAGCGGTCCTCGTTGCTCTTGGGTTTGGGTTCGTCGGTATTCGACGATCGCGCTCCTCACTCGACTGACACATCTTGTTTCCTTAGTTGATTCCAAAATGTGGCTGGTTGCGTTCTGCAGTCCGGTTTCTAGGCGATGAGAGGCCGTTAATAAGGCCGCTCTTCGGTGCAATATCCGCTGTGTTCTCCAGCACCTATGAGCTGCTGATACTATTTCGACACCGTATTTGTT
>JBEDHS010000111.1:0-20904 GCA_041173945.1 Actinomycetota bacterium | reverse complement strand
AGATAGGCGAGCAATTCTTCGGCAAGTTGTTGTATCTGTGTTCCGCGCAAGACGCCCGCGTATTCAGTTGTGCGAAAAAATGTGGCATCTATAACGCCGGTGGGTGGTTCGCTGATTGGTGTTTCAGAAAACACCACTTCTGCTGGTGGGCTCGAGCCATAACTGACAACAAGTGGGTAGGCGCCTTTTCCTGATGACCCAGAGAACGCATCGTAGTACGCAGTCGACCAGTCGGATGCGATGTTGACATCGTTTGCTTTCAATTGGCGCCAATAGTCTTCCCAGTTGTTGTCGCCAAAGTGGGCGATCGTGCCCAGCAAAAACCCGAGACCCGGCGCAGAGTTCACTGCATCTTGAATCGTCAACAGACCTTTGTATTCGGGTAACACCAAATCTTCAAAACTGGTGGGCACCGGTATCGAGCGCGATGCGAACCATTCTTTGTCGTAGTTCACGCAGATGTCGCCTTCGTTTACCGCTTCATAGGAAGTGAACACGTCGGCATCACGTGCGCGCGACAAAAAGGTGTTGTCGACGCCCCACATCACATCGCCTTCGGGGTTTCCGGCCGTCAAAATCGCTTTTGACACCATTGTTCCGGTGTCTCCCGCGGTCACAATTTTTACGGTTGCCCCTGTTTGTTCGGTAAAGGCGTCAAAGATTCCTTCTTCGGGGGTGAACGAGTCATAGGCAAACAACGTGATCTCAGTCGGCGTCTCGGAGGAATCTGTGGTCGATGTGCAACTGGTGACAAAAAGTCCCACTGCACATACGGCAAGTGCGAGTCGTGATGTGGTGCGTCGACGTGTCATGGTGTGTCTCCTTCGGTGGGGGTGGTGATAACGGCAAGAACTCCGGTGCGTAGCGAGACAGCAAAAGATTCATCGGTGTTGCAGTTGCTGACTCCGCGCGAGGAATACGACTTCAATGTTTCGCGCTGCAGATTCCATTTCAGCCCTGCGGTGCGCACGCCGCGGGCAGAACCACCCAGTGGAATTAGCGACACCGTCGCACCGACTGCACACTCGGTGAAGAAACGCTGTTTTGGTGTGACAAAATGAATGTGTGAGGTGCCGACATGAGCGGTGATGGTTGCTTCTTCGGTGTGGGCGACAAGGGAATGCAGCATTGCCACCAGATGATCGAAGCGGTCTCCACCACCAGAGAGAACATGGATGCGTTCATAGTGCAGTCCGCGTGCAATCTCGAGTGCGAGTTCTGTATCGGTGAAATCTTTGTCGACCGAATGTCGAACAATCTCAACATCGAGTTGAGTTGCTTCGTTGAGATCGTCGGGATGAATGGAATCAAAATCGCCGACTAAATAGTGAGGTGTGAAGCCATGTGCACGCGCATGTGCCCATCCCGAGTCGGCTGCAATAACAAGTTGTGGTGGGTCGAGGTGATTCACCACATGTGAGACAGGTTGTGTTCCACCGGTGAAGATCAGTGCGAGTGGTGATGTTGTATCCATTTCCCTCCGCCGGCATTACCCGGATCAGGTTCTTGGGTCGGTGGCCGCGGCCACCCTCTCAGCCTGCCGATTCGTGCAAGCTCCCCGTGGTTGTTGATGTGATGTTATCTCTGGGTTCGGCTAACACGAACTGACATCTGTCCGTCTAATTTGTGTTTCAACGAAAGCGGGGGCGCCATGGGGTACTTGGACGGAAAAATTGCAGTGGTCACCGGTGGGGGCCGAGGAATTGGTCGAGCGATTTCGTTGGCGCTTGCCGCAGAAGGTGCAACCGTTGCCATTAACTATCGGCGCGACAAAGAAGCCGCCGAAGAAACGATGAACGAGATCATCGCCGCTGGCGGTGCAGCAACCGTTCATCAAGGCTCGAACGACATCCCCGAGGACAACCGAAAAATGGTGGACGAGATTGTTGCAACCCACGGCGGAATCGATGTTGTGGTGGTCAATGGCGGTATCGCCTCCAAAGGTCGCAGCGTTGTGGACACGGAAGCCGAAGAAGTATGGAACCTGGTCGCCACTCACGCACTCGGGCCTCATCAGTTGTGTCGTGCATTTTTGCCATCGATGCGTTCGCGCGGTGGTGGACACGTGGTGTTCGTGTCGTCAGTTGCAACAAGTGGCATGAGTGCAAACGGCGCCCCCTACAACATGGGCAAAGCCGCGATGGAAGCACTGGCGTTGACCTTGGCCAAAGAAGAGCGGCCACACAACATCCGTGTGAACATCGTTGCACCCGGGTTGGTGGAAACAGATATGGGTGTGCGCCTGGCACGTGCGATAACAGGTCGTCGAGAAATGGACGATTTGCGCTCGATGGATGAGGCTGCGCCATTTGGTCGTGTGTGTCAGCCCGAAGATATTTCCCAGGCGGTGCTGTACTTTTGTTCTCCGCAGGCCTCCTATGTCACCGGTCAACGTCTCCAAGTTGACGGTGGTGGCTCAACGTTGCGGGTTGGGCAATAGCGAACCCTGTGTAGCCTTCGGGGTGTGAGCCCACTTGCACCCCAAAGTTCTGACACCATTATCGAGATCACCGAAGAGGCACTTGCCCAACTGTTGACCTTGCGCGATGAAGAACCAGAAAAGGAGCGTCTCGGTCTGCGTTTGGAAGTCATTGCATCCCCAGGTGAAGAGTTCAAATACGACTTGTCGTTTGAGATTGTGACGCAGGCTGCTTTCAGCGATGAAGTGCGCACCATTGGCGGATTAAAGATCATCGTTCCGCTGCAAAGTTTTGAACACATCAACGGTGCGGTGCTCGATTATTCCGAGCGTCAAGGATTGATTATTCGTAACCCCAACAAACCGCCTGCAGCAGTTATTGAAGGTCTCATCAATGACGATGAAACATCTGCCGCGGTGGAAGCAGTGATCTCCACAGACATCAACCCATCGCTGGCGGCCCATGGTGGCTATGTCACATTCGTTGGACACGACGGCGAAGGAATTGCGTATCTGACGATGGGTGGCGGATGTCATGGTTGCTCGATGAGCAAGATGACGATGTTGGAAGGTGTGCAGACCACGCTCGTCGAGCAAGTGCCCGCAATTGCCAAAGTGCGCGACATTACCGACCACACAACGGGCGCCAATCCTTACTACAGCTAGTTCAGTGCGGCTCGTTGTGTGAGCCGATTGTGCCAGTAGCCAAAGTTCAATGCGCATGCGAGCACATGAGATGCTGTGTGTATGAAAGTTTCTCAGTTGTGGTCGTACCCCGTGAAGTCGATGGTGGGGGAATCGGTCTCGCAGGTTGAACTCTCACCGTTGGGCATCATTGGTGATCGTCACTGGGCGATTCGCGATCGTGAACGTGGGGGAATTCGCGGTGCGAAAAAAATCGGCGACTTAATGAAGTTCACTGCGCGTCGCGTGGGAGATGCAGTCGAGATAACACTGCCCAATGGTGCGATCGTGTCCTCTGTTGATGCAGATATCGATGATGTGTTGTCTGCTGCGTTGAATCATCCCGTGTCACTCGATGCACTGCCCGCAGACAACAACCCTGAACATTTTCGACGCGGACCAGGCGACTCTGATGACCCAATGACAGAGCTACGTTCAATTTTTGGTCGCACCGAAGAAGAACCATTGCCCAACTTTGCTGTGTTTCCTCCCGAGATTGCCGAGTTTGAATCGCCCCCGGGAACCCATTACGACTGCTGGCCGTTGATGATTATGACGACATCGGCGATGACTGCATTACACACGGCGTTGCCCGACAGCGTGATCGATGTGCGACGTTTTCGCCCGTCGATGGTGGTCGAAACCTCCGAGATTGGTCATGTGGAATTTGGATGGAAAGGCAAAACCGCGCGCATTGGCACTGCGATGGTGGAGTTTTTAGATCCGTGTCCCCGGTGTGTGATGGTGACGCGAGAAGTGAATGCAGAGATTGGCCAAGATCGCGACATCTTGCGACACATTGTGCGCGATCTCGATCAGAACTTGGGTATCTATGCGCGCATTCTCGAGCCGGGAGTGGTGTCGGTCGGAGACAGTGTCGAATGGTGTGATAAATCTTGACCTGACATTCGAACGTAAATGGGGGGGCCATGACGTTGGGAACAGACACTGCAGCAACGTCGCTGTTCACGAATCCGCAGACCTGGGGCGATATGGATTCGTGGGAACAAGCAGCAATAGATCTTCACGCCTCGGGGCCGTTGCATCGCATTGAAGTTCCCGGCTTTGCACCGTTTTGGGCAGTCATTGGCCACTCGGCAGTTCTTGAAGTGGAACGCCACGCGAACATTTTTCATAACGCACCGCGACCTGTTCTGGCATCCATCGCACAAGAAGAAGGTTCAACAGCACAGTTCACGACTCTGATTCACATGGATGGTCAAGAACATTTCGACCATCGACGATTGACCGTGGATTGGTTTAAGCCAGCCACTATCTCCACACTGCAGCCGCGCCTTGACGATCTCAGTCAACGCACCGTGCAAAAAATGCGTGACCTGGGTGGCACATGTGATTTCGCCACCGATGTTGCATTGGCATACCCGCTGCAAGTCATTCTTGAAATTTTGGGATTACCCGAAAGTGATTATCCCTTGATGTTGAAGTTGACCCAGCAGTTGTTTGGTCAAGAGGATCCCGACATTCGCTCGAAACTCGACGACACACCAGAAGCGCGAATGCAGGTGATTGTCGACTTCTTCACCTATTTCAGATCGCTCACGGAAAATCGCCGTGCAGTACCCACTGACGATTTGGCAACACTGATTGCCAACGGAACAATCAATGGCGAGCCACTGTCTGAAGCGTCGGCTTTGGGCTACTACATCATCATCGCCACAGCTGGCCACGACACGACGTCTAATGCGATGTCGACCGGAATTGAGTTGCTCGCGCAGCATCCAGATCAGTTGGAAAAAGTGCAACGCCAACCAGAGTTGTTAACCAATGCAATAGAGGAAATCATTCGTATCGCCTCTCCTGTGCGTCACTTCATGCGCACCGCGACACAAGATGCAGAAGTTGCAGGTCAGAAAATTAAAGAAGGCGAGCGGTTGTATTTGTCGTACAAAGCAGCAAATCTCGACCCGACCGTGTTCGACAATCCGCGCGTATTCGATGTGGAGCGACCAAATGCGAACAAGAACGTCTCGTTCGGGTACGGAGTGCATTTCTGCTTGGGTGCACAACTGGCGCGCAACGAGATTCGATCGCTGTTTGGCCATCTCATTCCACGTCTTACTCATTTGGAACTTGCCGGACCCACCACATCGTGGAAAACAACTTTTGTGGGCGGACCTAAGAATGTACCTATTACATACGCACTCGCTGCCGAGTAACTCCACGACACGGCAACCCCACAACACACACCGCTCGTGGTGACACAGCGGTTTCCTAGTGTGGGGGAATGGGATTGTTTGATTCTTTTACGCAACGAAGAGCCGAGAAGAAATATCAAGACGCAATGGCGCGACATCGGCACGAGCTTGCTGCCTGGGAGCGTGAAGAAACAGAACTCACCGAGATGCTCACGATTGTGCGCGATTGCATTGCGGGCGAGATCGACAAACATTTTGTCGACAAAAGCGATTACGGATTCATGATGTCGAAAGACGAATTTCCCATCGCTCATATTGAACAAGTGGCGTACTTAGAGATTGTGCGTGCCCCAACGCGCTATTCCGGTGGCTATGGAGGCGTGTCGTTTCCCATCTTCGGACGTGTTCGTCTGAACACGGGGCGCACAGGTGGAAAAGTGATTCCCGGTGATGAATCAATCACGATGACAGATCAAGGCAATGCATTAGTGACGAACGAGCGCATCATGTTTGCTGGCGGAAAGCGAAGCCATGAATGGAAACTTGCAAAGCTGATCAGCATGTCGCACATGCCGGCTGGCTACACCGTGTTTGCTGCATCTGGTCGCAGTAAGCCCGCAGGGCTCGGATACGGAGAATCTGTTGCGACCACGGTGCAATTTCGTTTGGAACTTGCCGCAGCGTTCGCACTCGACACTCTTGATCGATTCGCACACGAATTGGAAACAGAACAACAACATCATCGGGATGAAAAGCCGGTACCGCCTCCGCCACTGTCTCGTTAGGCTCGCGATATGCGCATTGGAATTCTGACAGGTGGCGGCGATTGCCCGGGTTTGAATGCTGTCATTCGCGCGGTGGTACGAAAAGCAATTAACGACATGGGCGACACCGTCGTTGGTTTCTACGATGCGTGGGATGGTGTTTTAGAAAAGCGCTCCATTGAATTAAACGTCGCATCGTTGGCGGGCATGTTGCCTCGTGGGGGAACAATTCTGGGTACTCGCCGAGGAAGTCCGTACGACTATCCCGATGGCCCAGAGCGCGTGAAGAAGAACTTGCACGACATGGGCATCGATGCACTGATTGTGGTGGGCGGAAACGGATCGTTCTGGGTGGCATCGAAATTGCACACAGATATTGGTCTTCGTGTTGTCGCGGTGCCCAAAACAATCGATAACGACATTGAAGGAACAGATGTCTGTTTTGGTTTCAACACCGCGGTGCAAATTGCCACCGATGCAATAGATCGCCTACACACCACTGCCGAAAGCCACGACCGAGTGATGGTGGTTGAAGTGATGGGGCGAGACACGGGATGGATTGCGACTCATGCAGGAATTGCTGGTGGTGCCACAGCGATCTTGATTCCCGAGCGTCCATTCGACATTGAAGATGTGGCCGCGGCCGTGCGACGTAAACACAATCGAGGGCGATATGCATCGATTGTTGTGGTGGCAGAAGGTGCCGTGCCGAAACAGGGCACGATGCCTCAACCTGAATACCAACTCGACCCGTTTGGTCGACCGCGCCTGGGTGGCATCAGTGCTGAAGTGGCAC
Source organism: Actinomycetota bacterium (assembly GCA_041173945.1). Classification (GTDB taxonomy): domain Bacteria; phylum Actinomycetota; class Acidimicrobiia; order Acidimicrobiales; family Ilumatobacteraceae; genus UBA2093. Next base: position 14,085 of record JBEDHS010000111.1, on the reverse strand, counting down.
GAGAGCTAGAAAAACGTACCTCGTATGACACGCGCGTTGTGCAAATTGGACATATTCAACGCGGCGGTACACCCAATGCATTCGATCGCGTGTTGGCAACGCGCCTCGGAATTGCTGCGGTGTCTGCGTTACACAACGATTCGACTCATTGCATGATTGCACTGCGGAACGACGACATGGTGCGCGTGCCACTCGAAGAAGTGGTGGGCAAAACGCGATATGTAGATCTGTCGTTATATGACGACGTCGCCACAGTGTTTTTTGGCTAGCGACGTTTTTTGGCTAGCGACATGTGTGGCTAGCTGCGCCTGCAGTTAGCGACGTGAGCCTTGTTGCTTGGAGCGTTGGGCTTTTTCTGCTGCCTTACGTGCTTTGCGCGCCTCGCGCTTAGCGGCCTGTTCGGCTTCATCTTTTTCGATGACAGCAACCGTTGGCATAGATGTCATCGGTGCGAAACGCTCATCGCTGGAGACCAATTGGCGGAAACCTTTCAACGAACGCGAGTACTGAATGACCATCAGTTGTACTGCTGTCAGACCAAACTTTTCGATGGCTTGAGGCAACAATGCATTCAGTTCTTCGAGCGTGGGATTCTCTGACGAGTCTCCTAATTGTTCGATGCACCACTGTGTGCAAGGCTCGGCCAGAACGACACCGGCATCGTGTGCGACGCGGCGCTTGGCGATTCCGTCTCGCACATGTGCTCCCAAGGTGCTCGCATCGTCGTAGGCACCTTCTGGCAAACCAGTGATGCGAGCAAAACCATCGCGCAGATCGCCTTCTAATGCTCCGGCGAGTTCTGCCAACACGGCATCGTCCAGATTGTCGAACATCGCTGAATAGCGGCGGTCAAGGAGGAAGCGGTCTTTGTCGTCGTTCATGGTGGCCTTTCCAAAAGTACCCCGCAAGGCTATTGGATGTGGTGGTCAACGAGACAGCGCTTGTAGTTCTAAAACCGTGACAGGAAGTGCGGCACCGATGCGGATATTGGGTAATCGACCAAACAACCCCACGCTTGAACGCCATGTGACGCGCCACGTGACCGCGAGATTGGCGCGATAGCGCTGTTGGGCTCGTGAATGAGATGCGCGCGTGTAGGTGTACATGCATGATGTTTTTGCGCGATCACCGAATTGTGTGGACCATGGTCGACCTGGCCCGTTGCAGGTGACAGGACGCTGACCATCGCCTGGTGAGTAGGTGAGAGTGGTGGGTGTTGCAGTCGTGGTGACAGAGATGGGGCCGGCTTGAGTGACAATCCATGCAGTGACACTGATGGGTTTCCACACAGTGCGCGGAACCCAAAACCATGTGCCGACAGTGACGACCATTTTGTCCGACGGAGGAGCAGTGCGAATGGCCAACGCATTGACGAGTCGTGAGACCTTGTTGTGCGCAGATTCAGCGATGCGCTTGGGTGTTGAGTCGCGGATCCATGTGTATGCCATCACGCGGTCGTCGCACACGCGGTAATAGAGAGTTTCGTATTGAACTGGATTGGTGCCAGCGACAGGTAATGGCTGGGAGCCCCGCACTTTTTCCCACGAACAGCCCGACTCTGCTGGCGGAGAGTCGAATCGCACTTCAGCCGAGATGGTGTCGTCTTCAACGCTTCCAGAGCCCGTTCCGTGTGCCGACGCGATGGGTGAATGTTGCGTAGCCAGAAGAATGCCTGTTGCGAGCACCACAGTGATGACACACGCGCACATTTTTTGACATTTCTGTGTCATGACAGAACTCCTTGTAATACAGGGGATTACGACGACACATGTGGTGCAAATGCGACATTTGTACTGCTGACGTCGATGTCCGAGGTGGGACAAATGTGTACGCCGATAGCATTAACTAACCCCGATTTTGGGAGGCAAAAGCCGAAAGCGGATGGTGTCCATGGCCCAGCAGCACCCTGAACTGGCGCAAGAACAGGAGTACATCCTGTTCGCCTACGAGTGCCTCGAAGCAAGTCGCACTGGCGCCATGAAGATTCGCGAACTCACCTCGTCTGGACCGGGTGGAACTTTTCAAGCGCGACTTGAACGCAATGTTTTCGATGAGAACTTGGTGCATCGACTTGAACAACTTGATCTGGGTGATGCTGCGTTGGTGTTTGGTCGTATCGATCGACTTGCCGATGAAGATGGAGTAGAGACATTTCATATCGGTCGTTTAGCTGTTGCAGATTCTGAACGCGAACCCGTTGTTGTGGATTGGCGCGCACCTGTTGCCGAGCCGTTTTACAGAGCAACAGGTCGTGAACCCATGGGATTGGTGCGACGTCGACACTTTGTTGTTGAAGGACCAAAACTTCTTGCACTAGAAGACGAACTGTTCGGCGAAGGTCACCTTGGAATTGGTCAAGACGATGGTCTTGCCACGAGTGATCAATCACATGGGTTGCGCGGCTATTCAACATTGCTGACTGCACTCGGGCGAAGCCGCACAGGTCAATTGGGCGACATCGTTGCCACCATTCAGGCTGAACAAGATGAAATTATTCGTTCACCACAAGGTGGAGTGTTGGTGGTGCAAGGTGGCCCAGGCACCGGCAAGACAGTGGTGGCATTGCATCGCGCTGCGTATTTGTTGTACACGCATCGATTCCCATTGGAAGATCAAGGCGTTTTGGTGATCGGACCAAACCGCGTGTTCCTGCGTTACATCGAGCGTGTGTTGCCATCTTTGGGTGAAGCTGGCGTGGAACAAGTGGTGCTGCAAGATCTTGTTCCCGATGTGTCTTTTGGTGGGGTAGAGCTGCCCGAAGTTGCACGTGTGAAAGGCCAGAAGAAGTTTGCTCGTGTCATCGACAAAGCAATCAGCGATCGTGAACGCCCGTTACGCGAGGACCTGGTGTTGCCGTTTGGTACTGGGTATGCACGTTTGCGTGTTGAAGAATCGGTGCAGATTGTTAAAGCCGCTCGCCGTCGGTATCACCGTCATAATCAGGCGCGACGTTTTGTGGAAAACGAAGTGTGGTCGGCAATGGCTGCAACGGTGCGCAATGGCGCAGAGCCCGATGAAATTCGCGAAGCATTCCGCGAGACAATCGAGATGCGAGCCGCATTAGAACGCATGTGGCCAGTGTTGACACCCGCACAATTGCTGCACGACTTGTACGGATCGAAAGCGTTGTTGAAGCTGGCCGCACAGGGAATTATTCCCGAGAGCGAATACATGTCGCTGTATCGCGCGCGCTCTGAATCGGTGGCAGATGTGAAATGGACCAACGCCGATGCGGCTGTGTTGGATGAAGCGCGGTTCTTGTTGGGCCCCAAACCCCGTCGCAGCGGAAAAGTAGATGAATCTGACGAGATTCGCACCTATGGACACATCGTGGTCGACGAAGTGCAAGATCTCACGCCCATGCAACTGCGCATGGTGACACGACGTTCTTTGAGTGGGTCGATGACTGTGGTCGGCGATATCGCCCAAGCCACCGGCCCGCTTGCGGCAAACGATTGGAACGACGTGTTGGATCATTTGCCGTCACGCAAAGAACCACGTGTTGTTGGACTCTCGGTTGGATATCGCATTCCGTCTCAAATTATGAAACTTGCCGACAAAGTGATGGAAGCAGCAACACCAGGGTTACGTGCTCCTCAAAGCGTCCGCGATGGCGACACAGACCCAATGATTGTCGCTGTTGACCAGAACAATTCGTTGGCGCGCGCAGTTGCACAACAAGCCAAAGACATTGCCGCACGTGGCGATGGACGAATTGCGATTATTTGTGCTGAAGATGAAATTCCAGCTGTTAGTTCTGAACTGAACAACTTGTCGGTGCCACACGGTTTGGCGCGTACCGCCGGATTGGATCAGGGATTGTCGCTTGTGCCTGCCACATTGGCCAAAGGCTTGGAACTAGACGATGTGATTGTGGTGGAGCCTGCAGCAATTGTTGAAGAAGACCCACAAGGTTTACGACTGTTGTACGTGACTCTCACGCGTTCGACGCGCAGCCTTACTGTTGTGCATCAACGTCCATTGCCATTGGCAATGACGTCGCAGTAGTTACTAGCTCTGCGCCAGCAACTCTGGAGCAGATTCGCGAATCAACGTCAGGAAGCGTTTTGCTTTGTCGGCGTCAGCGGGTCGTTTGCGTTGCACAGCAGTTTGAACAAGCCCGACGATTCTTTCGACGTCTTCCAACAAGTCCACACCCGATTCACGAATTTGGGGTTCGATGACCACCAAGATGGCTTGAGCGATTGCGAGCTTTCGATCGATAGTGGCGCGCTCACCATCAACAATTTCTTGGCCGAGATTGTCGGTGAGTTCATCTAGCTGATCGAGCAATTCAATAATGTCGCCCTCTGGAGTTGGAATTGTGGTGGTGGTTGTAGAACCAGGAGGAATGGTCGTGTCGACCGTGATGATTTCAGTGGCACACGATGACATGATGACCGCGCACACTGCGACAGCGACAAGTGATCTGACTGGTTTCATCGTGGGGGCTCCGATAATTCGACGTAGTAAGAAATGATATGGGTGACGTGTAGATCTTCGTCGGCCACCTAGACCGTGACAAGAATCCGTTCAGTGGCGAACGCATCGATGATCACGTCGTCGCCATTGATGTTCACAGTCATCTTTCCTTCATCCAGATGCGATGCAACAACGCCGGATGTGCCGGGAACAAGATTCGTTTCTTCCAAGAATTCGAGCATGCCTGGCGAGAATTCCAATTCTTCTGGAATACGAGAGACGGTGAATGTCTGACCAGAGGCCACCTCTCCCAATGGGATGGAATCGGGTGCGGTGTAGTTCGACCCGGGGATGGGGTTGCCGTGCGGGCAGGTGGTGGGGTTGCCGAGTTGTTGGCGCATGGCCTCTTCAACCTCGTCTGACATCACGTGTTCCCACTTGCCTGCTTCGCGATGGGCGAGTGCCCACGACAGACCCAAAATGTCGGTCATAAAACGTTCGGCCAAGCGATGGCGACGCACCACGCGCTGACCCAATTCTTCGCCGCGGGGAGTGAGAGAAATATGGCCGTCCGATACCTGAACGAGACCTTCTTCGGACATGCGCTTGATCATCTCGGATACCGATGGGCGAGACACCTGCAGGCGTTCGGCGATGCGGGCCTGGATGACTTCAAGGTTGTCTTCGTGCAATTCGAAAATGCACTCGCAATATTCCTCGAAGGCCGGGTGGTGTTCTCCAGGATGTGGCATATCTGCATTCTACCGCTGGCGCACCAAGTGGGTACCCTGCCGATATGGCAGATCACAAGGTTCTGGAGGCGTTTTCACCCGCCGTTCGCCAATGGTTTGCTTCGTCGTTCCCCGAACCCACCGCTCCACAAATACAAGGCTGGCCCACCATCGTGGGTGGAGCTCACACTCTTATTTGCTCGCCCACGGGAAGCGGAAAAACATTGACCGCTTTTTTATCGAGTCTCGATCGATTAATCACAACACCCGCTCCTCCCGACAAACAACGCACGCGCGTGCTGTATGTCTCACCACTTCGTGCACTGGCATTCGACGTCGAAAAAAATCTTCGTTCACCCTTGGTGGGTATTGGACACGCTGCAGAACGATTAGGTATCGCCTACAACGCACCCGTTGTAGGAATGCGTACAGGCGATACCTCGGCAAAAGAACGTCAACAACTTGCCAGGCGTCCACCAGATTTGTTGATTACCACACCTGAGAGTTTGTATCTGATGCTCACCTCGTCGGTGCGCGAGACATTGGTCAATGTCGACACCATCATCATCGATGAAATTCACGCACTTGCTCCGACCAAACGTGGCGCGCATTTGATGATGACGTTGGAGCGATTGGAAGAAATCACCCAGACATCGCCACAGCGCATCGGTTTGTCGGCAACGCAGAGACCGTTGGAAGAAGTTGCACGATTTCTCGGTGGCTACACACACGGTCAACCGCGACCCGTCACCATTGTCGATACAGGTGTCAGAAAAACGCTCGACCTATCGGTGGTTGTTCCGGTGGAAGACATGGGAGATTTGGGGACCATGTCGCCAGTGGGCGAATTGACTCCGGGTCCTGCAACTGCTGCATTGACACCGCGTCGTTCAAGCATTTGGCCCAGTGTGTATCCACGCATTTTGGAACAAATACTCGAACATCGTTCGACGATTATTTTCTGTAACGCTCGACGTCAAGCAGAGCGACTCGCCGCACATTTGAACGAACTCGCACACGACCAGGGCATTGGCGTAAATCCAGAGACCGGGGAGCCAACGGGTGATTTCGTAAAAGCACACCACGGATCGTTGTCGCGCGAACAACGTGTTGTTATTGAAGATGAGTTGAAGAGCGGAAAATTGCGCGCCATTGTCGCGACCAGCAGTTTGGAGTTGGGAATCGACATGGGTGCAGTCGACTTGGTGATTCAAGTGGAATCACCGGGTGCGATTAGTCGCGGGTTGCAGCGCATCGGCCGTGCGGGACACTCGGTGGGAGAGCCAAGCATTGGCACTATTTATCCGAAGCATCGTCACGACTTGTTGGAAACAGCTGTGGTGGTGCGCGAGATGTTGGACGGCAACATCGAACGCACTCGTTATCTGCGCAATCCACTCGATGTGTTGGCGCAGCAAATAGTGGCTCATGTTGCCAGTGTGAATGAAGTGCACGTGGATGCATTGTCATCAATGATTCGTAGATCGGCAGCGTGTGCCGAACTAGATGATGAAGTGCTGCATGCAGTGTTGGATTTGTTGTCGGGTCGGTATCCGAGCGAAGAATTTTCTGAACTGCGTCCACGCATCGTGTGGGATCGCATCACAGGAGTCATTCGCGCCCGCGATGGCGCTCAACGTCTCGCCGTCACCAACGGTGGCACCATTCCCGACCGGGGTTTGTTCGGTGTGTTTTTGCCCGACGGCACACGCGTTGGCGAACTTGACGAAGAGATGGTGTATGAATCGCGTGCCGGCGAAACTTTTTTGCTGGGTGCGAGCTGCTGGCGCATTGAAGACATCACCTTTGAACGCGTGGTGGTCACGCCGGCTCCTGGTCAACCTGGCAAGATGCCGTTTTGGCGAGGTGATCGCTTGGGTCGCCCTGTGGAACTTGGACGCGAGTTGGGCAAGTTCATTCGCACCATTCGAGATATGGATGAGACAGCTGCCTTGCAGCAATTGCGCGACAAACACTGCCTCGATGAATTGGCAGCCCAGAACGTGTTGACGTATCTCAACGAACAACGTGATGCGACCGGTGTTGTTCCCGATGACACGACCATTGTGGTGGAACGTTTCCGCGACGAAATCGGCGACTGGCGCATTTGTCTGCACACACCATTTGGCACGCCCGTGCATGCACCATGGGCGATGGCCATTGAACATCGACTGCAACAAAAAATGGACATGCACGTCGAAGTGATGTGGAGCGATGACGGCATCGTGATTCGACTTCCTGAGTCGATGGATGAGATCTCTGTTGATGAATTTGTTCTCGACCCAGACGAGGTGCGCGAGATTGTCACGACAGGTTTGCCGCAATCTTCGTTGTTTGCTGCACGTTTCCGCGAATGTGCTGCAAGAGCATTGTTGCTTCCGCGACGTCGACCCGACCAGCGCACGCCGCTGTGGCAGCAACGTCAACGTTCGGCGAATCTGTTGGCGGTGGCGTCGAAGTATCCGACATTTCCCATCTTGTTAGAGACCACACGCGAATGCATCCAAGACGTATTCGACGTACCTGCGTTGTGCGATATTTTGAGCCAGCTGCGATCGCGTGCAATTCGAATTGTCAGTGTCGACACCCCGAAGGCGTCACCGTTCGCCCAGAGTTTGTCGTTTAACTGGATTGCCGCCTACATGTATGAAGGCGATGCGCCTTTGGCCGAACGTCGTGCCGCTGCATTGTCGCTCGATCGTGACTTGTTGGACATGTTGTTGGGCGCAGAAGAATTGCGCGAACTTCTCGATGCCGACATCTTGGCCGATTTGGAACTTGAACTGCAGTTGATGACCGACACCCGTCGGGCGAAGACTCACGATGAAGTGCACGACGTGTTGCGACGCCTTGGTGATTTATCGCGAGACGAGATTGATGTGCGTGTTGAAGGGCCGTCGTCTGAATGGGTGGACGAATTGTTGGCCCAACGGCGCGTGATTTCTGTTGTGGTGGCAGGCGAGGAACGCCTGATTGCCGCTGAAGATGCTGGCGTGTATCGCGATGCCTTGGGATGTGCGTTGCCACTCGGATTGCCCGCAGCGTTTACCAATTCGGTCGCTACACCGTTTTTGTATGTGGTGGGTCGATTCGCGAAAACTCATGGGCCGTTTGTGGCAGCCGATATTGCGCGTCGCTTTGGTATCGCCGTCGAGCGAGCAGTTGTCGCATGTGAGCAATTAGAGAAACAGAACCGTGTGGTCCGCGGAGAATTCCGACCCGGTGGCACCGAGCGCGAATGGTGCGATGCCGATGTGTTGAGACAATTGCGTCGCCGTTCTCTTGCGGCATTGCGCAAAGAAGTCGAACCCGTCGATGCAGTCGCGTTGGCGCGCTTTTTGCCAGTGTGGCACAACATTGCCGCGCCTCTTCGCGGTCTCGATGGTGTGGTGACTGCATTAGGGATGTTGCAAGGTGCAGCAATTGTCGCTTCGACCTTGGAGACAGATGTGTTGCCGTTGCGTTTACGCGGCTACAAACAATCTGATCTCGATGAACTATGTGCTTCGGGTGAAGTGGTGTGGGTGGGTGCTGGTGCGCTTGGTGCACACGATGGACGTCTTCGGTTTTTCTTCGCCGATCAATTGGCTCAATTGGCACCAGCAATTGAATGGCCCGAGCCTCCAGCATCAGAATTACACAACGCAATACGTCTTGCGCTGACCGAGCGAGGTGCGTTGTTCTTCTCTCAACTTCGTGCCGCAGCACCATCGGCGACAGAGTCAGAAGTGTTGACCGCGTTATGGGATCTGGTGTGGGCTGGTGAAGTCACGAATGACACACTGGCGCCGTTACGTGCGTTCTTAAGTGGTGGTTCAACAACGCGCGCTCGCGGTCGCACAAGTGCGCGCCCGATGCGTCCGCGCCCCGGTCGCCTTTCGCGAATCGGTCCACCTGCAGGTGCGGGCCGTTGGAGTTTGGTTGCACCGCTACGCACTCCATCTCCCACGCCCACCGAGTCGGCTCATTTGTATGCATTGCAAATGTTGGAGCGACATGGCGTTGTCACCCGAGAAGCAGTTCTTGCCGAGGGAACTGTTGGTGGGTTCGCCTCTATTTATGGCGTGTTGAAAACGATGGAGGAGCGCGGCCATGTGCGTCGCGGATATTTCATCGATGGTTTGGGTGCTGCCCAGTTTGCGATGGTCGGGGCAATTGATCGTTTGCGTGATCAACGAAGCGACGTGGACATTGAATTGCATCCAGAAGATGCACCACGCCCACTCGTGTTGTCGGCGACCGATCCCGCACAACCCTATGGTGCAACGTTGTCGTGGCCAGACACAACGGGGCGCCCGATGAGAAGTGCTGGGGCACTTGTGGTGTTAGCTAATGGGGAGCCGTTGGTGTGGTGTGATCCCAAGTCTCATCAACTGGTGTCGTTTCCACACGCCAACAGAGATCACAGTTGGGTAGACGCGCTGGTGGAAGTCGTGAAAGATGGACGCCGTCGTGGATTAGAAGTGCGAAAAATAAATGGCGACGACCCGAGTTCGTATCCAGAGCTCGTTGAGGTGTTGAAGACGCGGGGCTTTGTGGATGGTTATCGCGGTTTGGTGTTGCGCGATTGACCAATTGAGCGCAAACCACCCCAGGCCAGCGATGCTACAAGTGCACCAAGCGATTCGGGATCGAATTCGCGATGATCACGGATGACTTGTCGGCTGACAGCTTCTGCCATTCCCACGAGTCCGATGGCGAACGTATGCACGTCTGGTCCGTCTGCATCAATTGCGATGAACGGCGAGATTGCGCGCGCTGCGCCATCTTCGAATTCGCTGACGATGTGGGCGAATTCGCCATCGACGCGGGCGGAGCTTTCAAACAACAATGCGAATGCTTCTTTGTTGCGCGATACCCATGCGAAATAGGCGACCATTCCACGTTCTGTTTGTTGACGCGGATCTCCCGTTCCAGCGACTGCCTTGGTGACGCTGTTCAACAGATCGTCTCCGACGTCGTGAAGAAGTTCTAAGTACAGAGAACGTTTTGAATCGAAGTATTGATACACCACAGGTTTTGTGATTGACAATGCTTCTGCGATGTCGTTCATGGATGTGTCGTGATACCCAGACGATGAGAACGCAGTCAATGCGACATCGAGAATTTGACGACGACGATTGATGGTCATAAGCCACGCTCACGATCGTCGCGTTCTGCGGCTTTGACGGCATAGCCGATGATGATGGATGGTGCGAGAAGAACCGAACCAATGATCAACGTGGCAATAACGACAGTGACGAGCGGGCCTTGAAAGCCGAAGGCGAACGCCATGATGAAAGTAGACATCGACACTGCATAAAAGAGATAGCCAATACGATTCGCCAACAAGTTGTAGTGAGCGACTTTTGCACGACGTGCGCGAATCGGATCATTTTCTGGCGAGTTCATATAGGGGAAGCGTAGAGGCTTTTCGTAGCGATTATCCGATCGCTGAATATCTAGATTCCCGTGGGGAGCAGACGAGAGAGTTGACCGAAGAACACAAACAACACAGGAAACATGACGACTGCCATGACGGGATAAGAGATGTAGGCACGCACACCACGGCGCGTGGCAAAAATTGCTCCTACGTACAACGCAATCAACACAACAAGCAACACAATGACCCATGGCCACGCGGCTGGATCGTGAAACCATCCTTCACTTAATGCATCGGGAATTTCGGTGACATCTTGTGCAACAAACTCTGTTGGTGCCGAAGGTTCTTGTGTGGGAACTAAATCGGCGGTGACAACGATTCTCTTCTCCGACGTCCACCGTGGATGGCATGAAATTAATGTAAGCGTTGCTTTGTCTCGATCGAGTGTTTTGGCAACTTCGGTCTGTGTCGGCTCAACCACGAAAGGTTCAGCATTGACGACATAGGTGAAGGTGCCATCTGCGGTCTGCACGATGACTTCGTCGCCGACGCCAATTTCATCGATGCGACTAAACGGTGCACCATACGTGGTGCGATGTCCGGTGATGGCAACGTTGCCGAGTTGGCCTGCAAGTGGTGAACCGGGAAACAAACCTGGACCTTTGCGCAACGATTCAGCATCGACTCCGGCGACTACGAACTTGTCGACACCGATTTTTGGAATCTCTATGCGCGAGATTACGTCGCCGTAGGCGGGCAGTGTGGACTGGGTGACGGGAGTAGAGATGACGGTTTCGAACTCATCTGCCAAGGCTGACTGCGATCGACTTTCGGCGAGACCTGTTCCCCATAACTGGTAGGCGACAAAGAGAAGCAGGAGAACTCCTGTTGCAATCATCGTGCGCCCGACCACGTCGAGTGCCGTCAACACAATGCGTGTGCGGCGAGATTTTTCGGGGGTTTCAGCCGTAATCACTTCATATGAGGTTAGTGGGACGTTGGAGTGAATGACCGCCAGTCACTAGCGTGACAAGGGCATGGAAACCGTGATCAACCTTTCACACGTGGTGGCGGTTCTTGGTGGTTTCCCCGCACTGGCCGGAATTGATTTTTCTGTGCAGCGGGGTGAAATTGTTTTGCTGCAAGGGCCAAACGGCGCGGGAAAAACATCACTGTTGCGTGTGTGTGCCGGTTTGTTGCCCATCGAGCGAGGTTCAGGAACTGTTCTCGGTATCGATATCGCCACACAAAGAGAGGACATTCGTTCGCGCGTTGGTTTTCTTGGACACGCAAATGGTTTGTACCTCGATCTCACTGTGCGACAAAACGTGAACTTTTGGGCAGCGACAGTTGGTGCAGATGACGCAGAGATTGCCTCTGCAATGTCGCGAATGAAAGTGGACGGACGACTTGCAGATGTGAAGGCCTCACAATTATCTGCTGGGCAGCGACGTCGCACCGCACTTGCCAGTTTGATTGTGCGTCGCGCAGAAATTTGGTTGCTCGATGAACCACACGCTGGCCTCGATGCAGCGGGTCGCGATGAAATAGATGGCATCTTGCGCGATGCGGTGGCATCGGGGGCAACCGTTGTGTTGGCAAGTCATGAAAGCGAACGTGCAAGTGGACTTGCGAACCGCATCGTGACGGTCGATGGGGGAGGTGCACGCTGATGGCTGTCTCGTCACGTCGCAGTGTTGCAACTGCTGTTGCTCGCAAAGACTTGTTGGTGGAATGGAACAGCAAGATTCTGATGAATCAAGTTGCACCGTTTGCTGCAATCGTGATGGTGATGTTTGCTTTTGCACTCGACAACGATGGAATTTTGCAACGCGTCGCACCCGGACTTGTGTGGCTGGCGACCTTGTTTTCGATGTTGGTGGTGGTGCAGCGATCGTTCGCGGTTGAAACAGCCGATGGTGCACTTGATGCATTGCGTGTCGCAGGTGTCGACCCTGCGGCAATCTTTGCCGGCAAGGCGGTGGCGCTGATGGTGCAGTTGTTGGCACTGGAAGCAATGTTGGTGGCCACAGCTGTTGTGCTTTATGGCGTGGAGATGTCACTTGTCGGGCTTGGACAAGTTGTTGTGACAATGGTCGCAGCAACTGTTGGGCTTGGTGCGGTGGGCACCTTGTACGGCGGGTTGGCTGCCGGCGTAAAAGGTCGCGAGACGTTGTTGCCGTTGTTGTTATTGCCGGTCGTGGCACCCGTATTAATAGGTGCAACACGAGCCACCGAGGCGGGATTTGGCAGTGGCGGCACCGACGTGTCCGAGGGGTGGCCGTGGATCATCTTGTTGGTGGTCTTCGCGGTCATTTTTTCCGCCGTTGGTTCAGTGGCTTTCGGGCCTCTTGTTGATGAGTAAGCCGATTTCCCAAAGCCGTTATTGGCGGTAAGACTAAGAGCCGTGAATATCACCGCCCACACCCGTCAATCGACTGGGACGCCGGCAACTCGCCGACTGGGAGTTATTGCAGTCGCATTGCTGGTGACGTTGGCATTTTTTGGTTTGTGGTTTTCGCCTGAGGACATCAATCAGGGCAGCACTGTACGCATTATGTACGTGCACGTTCCGACTATCTGGGTTGCCTACATGGCCTTTGTTCTCACCGCGGTGTGTTCAGCTGTGTATGTGTCGGGGCGAGATCGCTCGTTGGCATGGGATCGCGTCGCGGGTGCATCAGCAGAAATCGGCGTGTTGTTCGTGGCCTTTTCGCTGGTGACGGGAAGTTTGTGGGGTCGAATCACCTGGGGTACCTATTGGGTCTGGGATGCGCGCTTGACGAGCACAGCATTTTTATTCATCACCTATATCGGCTATCTGGCGGTGCGTCGTTTGGGCGGCACGATGCGTCAACGTGCCCGACGTTCTGCTGTTCTTGCACTGCTCGCAGTGTTAGAGATTCCGCTTGTTCATTTCAGTGTGCGCTTGTGGCGTTCTTTGCATCAAGAAGCATCAGTTGCCACCGGGGGAACAGATGTGGAACTTGATGGATTGATGTTGTTCTCGTTGTTCCTCGGTCTTGTCGCATTTACTGTCACGTTTGTGTGGTTGTTGTTGCATCGTCAGCGCATGTTGTGGCTGGAAGATGCAATGAGCGCTCAAGGACTTGATGCGGCCATTGAAGCTCGACGTCAAGAGGCGGTTCGCTGACATGGAACACGCATCTTTCATCATCGGTAGTTGGGTGCTGACGTTTGTCTCTGTTGCGTTGTACGCACGTTGGATCATCAAGCGAGGGCGCGAGTTGTCTCGCCAGCACAATCATCAGGATCTGCCATGGACTTAACTCCGCGTTCCCAAGATGAATCACCCGCAGGTGCCCGTCGCAAACGACGATGGGGTCCCATGTTGCTGGTGGCAGCGGCATTGATAGGTGGCGGAGTGGTGGTTACTCAGTTTTTGACCAGCGCCATCGACTACTACTGCAACGTTGATGAAATTGGTGTGCGTTCTGGATGTGATTCAGATCGTCGCGTTCGCGTGCAAGGAATTGTCGAACAAGGTTCTGTGCGAAAAGAAGATGGAGCCACGGTGTTCACACTTGGTTTCAATGGAAAGACTTTGGA
>JBEDHS010000110.1:0-16810 GCA_041173945.1 Actinomycetota bacterium | reverse complement strand
AAACGTACTGACTGAAATTAGAGATCGTTTAACAACTGAGACACACGAGCTGACTGAACATCTGTATTCGATTGCAGGGCGGACGTTCAACGTCAATTCTCCGACACAACTTCGAGAGATTTTGTTCACTGAACACGGATTAACTCCGGGCAAAAAAACAAAAACAGGCTACAGCACTGACGCTGCGACATTGGAGAAACTTGAAGCTGAATGGCCCGAGTTCATCACGCCGTTGTTGCGTTACCGAGAAGTGGAAAAACTGCGTTCGACTTATGCCGAGGGTCTTCTCGCTGAAGTACGTTCCGACGGACGCATTCACGCAACATTTCATCAGGCGGTGGCGCGTACGGGTCGTCTCAGCAGTGACAAACCCAATCTTCACAACATCCCTGTGCGTACCGATGAAGGCCGCGTTTTTCGCACCGCATTTGTCGCGCCCGCGGGTTCTCAACTCTTAGTCGCGGACTACAACCAGATTGAATTGCGATGTATCGCTCATCTCGCGAACGATCCAGGCCTTGTGGCTGCTTTTGAAGCGGGTGAGGACATACACAGAGCGACGGCAGCACGCGTCTTTGATGTTGAGCCGTCACAGGTGACCCATGATCAACGCTCGAAAGCCAAGATGGTCTCCTACGGTCTGGCCTATGGAATGGAGGCGTACGGCCTGAGTCAGAGACTTGCGATTGGTGTCGATGAAGCGAGCCACATCTTGAATGCCTATTTCGATGCGTTTCCCAATGTGAAGCAATACATGGACGACGCGGTCAAGACTGCACGGGCTCTCGGCTACACAGAGACTTTGTTTGGCAGACGTCGTCCAATTGAAGAGTTACGAAGTGACAATTTCCGCGTGCGACAAGCTGGAGAACGCCAAGCGATGAACGCAGCGATCCAAGGCTTGGCAGCAGATATTTTCAAAATTGCCCTTGTTCGAATCGATGAACAGTTAGAAAACGCGCAACTGCATTCCCGCTTAGTGCTTCAGGTGCACGATGAAGTGCTCGTCGAAGTACCAGACGATGAGCACGACCGCGTTGAAGAACTGGTCCTCACCACGATGAAAGAAGCCGCGTCTTTGCGTGTTCCTTTAGAGGTGAACTTGGCATGGGGTCAGTCTTGGGCAGAGGGCAAGTCTTGACCGATGAACTTGGCTCGCATTGGTTCGAGCCACTTGCCGAGTTCATGGGGCCGACGTACTTGCGGTATTCGTTCACCAAAGGAACGGTTCAAGAAATCGATTTTCTGATTGACGAATTACATCTCGCGCCGGGATCGTCAGTGCTGGATGTGGGGTGTGGCCCCGGTCGTCACAGCCTGGAACTCGCTCGCCGTGGGTATCGAGTCCATGGCATCGACATCTCGCAGAAATTTGTCGACATCGCATCGGACCAAAGCGTGCCGGGGGCGACGTTCGAACGCATGGATGCCAGGTTGATGCACTTTGAATCTGAATTCGATGCTGTGATTTGTCTGTGTCAGGGTGCCTTTGGCTTGATGACTGCACAGGCGGGCGATATGTCCGTGCTCACGAACATGTCTCGCGCCCTGAAGCCTGGTGGTCATCTAGCGCTGTCGGCCTTTAATTCATATTTCGCCGTGAAGTATTTCGACTCTGCCGTATTTGACGCCGACACAGGGGTGAATCACGAGCGCACAGAGATACGGAATCCCGATGGGCGTACCGAGGAAGTGGACTTGTGGACGGGGTGTTACACGCCTCGAGAGCTTCGATTGATGTGCGCAGACGCAGGTCTCGATGTCCGATCCATTTACAGCGTTGACCCTGGGCGCTATCGCCGCGAGGCGCCCACCGTGGAAAGTTCGGAATATCTGGTGGTAGCGTTTTCTTCGCTCCTCCGCCGGGGGAGCCCTCTGTTTTCAGAGGCCAGTGATACCTAATTAATTATCCATCCCGAAAGAACAACTTCCTTGTCCGATACAACACTGACTTCCGCCCCTATGGGAACCTTCGATGCGGAAGGAAACTACACACCCCGTCAAATCACAGAACGTGATCTCCCCACCTCATTCGCAGATGCCATTGAAGGCACAATGGTGGAACTTAAAGAAGGTCAACTTGTCACAGGAACTGTGGTCAAGATTGATCGCGATGGTGTACTTCTCGAATTTGGATACAAGACCGAAGGTGTGATTCCTACACGCGAACTTGCGATCAAAAATGACGTGAATCCCAACGACGTGGTGTCGCTCGGCGAAAAAGTCGAAGCATTAGTGCTGACATTGGAAGACAAAGAAGGTCGACTCGTTCTCTCCAAGAAGCGCGCGCAATACGAAAAGGCGTGGGGAGATATCGAAAAGAAGAAGGAAAGCGACGGGTTTGTTCGCGGAACAATCATTGAAGTCGTCAAAGGTGGACTCATCGTCGACATTGGATTGCGTGGCTTCTTGCCTGCATCGCTGGTCGAACTTCGCCGCGTGCGTGATCTTCAGCCATACATTGGTCAAACAATTGAGGCCAAGATCATCGAACTTGACCGCAATCGAAACAACGTCGTGTTGTCTCGTCGTGCATTCCTCGAAGAAAACCAGAAGGAAACTCGCGACGACTTCTTGCACAACTTGAAGCCCGGCGAAATTCGTCAAGGAAAAGTTTCTTCGGTTGTTGCATTTGGTGCCTTCGTTGACTTGGGAGGCATGGATGGATTGATTCACGTGTCCGAGTTGTCATGGAAGCACGTTGAACATCCGTCGCAAGTTGTTCAAATCGGAGATCCGGTCACGGTTCAAGTGTTGGACGTCGATTTCAGCCGCGAGCGCATCAGTTTGTCGTTGAAGGCAACACAGCAAGATCCTTGGCAGGAATTCGCTAACTCCCATGAAGTTGGGCAGTTGGTGTACGGCCGCGTGACCAAGTTGGTTCCATTCGGTGCGTTCGTGCAAGTAGGTGACGGCATCGAAGGCTTGGTGCACATTTCGGAAATGTCCGCTCACCACGTGGAGGCCGCAGAGCAAGTGGTGACCCCCGGTGAAGAGTTGTGGGTCAAGATCATCGATTTGGATCTCGCACGTCGTCGTATTTCAATCTCGATTAAGCAAGCTGCCGAAGGCGGCGAGTTGGCTGCGGAGTACCAAGGTCAGTTCGAAGTTGATGAACATGGCAACTGGGTCGGTGGAGACGATTCCGAGCGCGAAGCCGCATGGGCTGAGTACTACAAGGAATACGGTCAGCCAACTTCAGAGGCGACTGATTCGGCCCCCGCTGAGTCAACTGAGGCCCAATAGGGGTTCATTGTGATCCTGCTCGGTCTCACTGGAGGGATCGGTTCGGGTAAATCGACGGTTTCTGAACTTCTGGCGCAAAAGGGCGCGGTCATTGTTGATGCTGACGCCATTACGCGAGAGCTTCAAGCCCCAGGTCAACCATTGTTGGCGGTGATTGCCGAACGTTTTGGGGCTGATGTCATCGCCGACGATGGGTCTTTGGTGCGTCAGGCGCTTGCCAACAAGGTATTTGGGGATCCCGAGGCTCTCAAAGATTTGAATTCCATTGTTCACCCGGCAGTGGGCAAGGAAATGAATCGGCGTATTGATGCAGAGCGAGATAAGGACACCGTTGTAGTCCTCGATATTCCACTTCTGGTGGAGAACCCGAGAAAGGGTCTCAGTGGGGTGGTTGTCGTCGATGTCGATATCGAGACTGCGGTCTCACGACTCGTCGAACACCGCGGAATGGAAGAAAAAGATGCGCGCACTCGTATCGAACGTCAAGCCACTCGAGAGCAACGTCGTGAAATTGCGGACTGGGTGCTCGACAACTCCGACTCGCTCGAGAGTTTGAAACGACAAGTTGACGACATGTGGAAATGGGTGTTGACCCTTGAACATGCCGGACCAGATGCAGGTGAGCCGATCTCTACAGATGCGACAAAGAAGTAAGAGGTGAGCGAATCTCCTCGATTTCAGGTCGTCTCTGATTTTTCTCCTGCGGGCGATCAGCCCAAAGCGATTGCGGAGTTGTCAGAGGGCATTCGAGATGGTGAACGTTTTCAGACCTTGTTGGGAATTACAGGCTCAGGTAAATCGGCCACGATTGCATGGACGATTGAAGAAACACAAAAACCAACGTTGATTCTTGCGCCGAACAAGAGCCTTGCGGCTCAACTCGCACAAGAAATGAAGGAGTTCTTTCCTCACAATCGGGTGGAGTTCTTTGTGAGTTATTACGACTACTACCAACCCGAGGCCTACATTCCCTCTAGCGACACCTACATCGAAAAAGACTCATCGATCAATGACGAAATTGATCGCTTGCGACACTCGGCCACTGCGGCCTTGCTCACTCGAAGAGACACAATTGTTGTGGCATCCGTGTCGTGTATCTACGGTATGGGTGACCCTGCTGAATACAAAGGTCAGTTGCTGGAGTTGCACGTGGGAGTGGACTACGACCAACGCAGCATCTTGCGTCGTCTTGTTGATCTGCAATTCGATCGTAATGACATGACACTAGGTCGAGGCAATTTCCGTGTTCGTGGAGACACCGTAGAAATCCATCCTGCATACGAAGAGTCGGTTGTGCGCATAGAAATGTTTGGTGACACCATCGAACGGATTTCAATGATCGATCCCTTGACAGGGGAGAATCTGTCTGACGTTCCCTCTGTGGTGATCTTTCCGGCGACTCATTATGTGGCAGGTGATGACAGATTAAGAAAAGCCATCAATGGGATTGAAAAGGAATTGCAAGAACAACTTGCCCTCTTTGAGTCCCAAGGAAAACTGCTTGAAGCTCAACGCCTTCGCATGCGGACCCAATACGACCTCGAGATGATCCAGGAGATGGGTTATTGCAATGGCATTGAGAATTACTCAATGCATATCGACGGTCGAAAACCGGGAGAGCCACCGTTTACATTGCTTGATTATTTCCCGCAGGATTACTTGCTGATCATTGATGAGAGCCACGTTGCAGTCCCGCAGTTACACGCCCAATACGCAGGCGACCGCAGTCGGAAAGACACTTTGGTAGAGCACGGATTTCGCCTGCCAAGCGCTAGAGACAACAGGCCACTGCGATTCGAAGAGACAATGGAGCGAATCAATCAATGCATTTTCCTATCGGCCACGCCGGCACCTTTTGAACTGAAGCACAGTTCGCGCGTTGTCGAACAAATTGTTCGTCCCACGGGCTTGGTGGACCCAGAGGTGGTAGTACGCCCGACTAAAGGTCAAATCGATGATCTCGTCGAGATGGTGAACGGTCGTGTCGACATGGGAGATCGTGTCTTGGTCACGACACTGACCAAGAAGATGGCAGAAGACCTGACCGAGTATCTGTTGGAGCAAGGGCTCAATGTTCGCTATCTCCACTCAAATATCGACACGTTGCAAAGAATTGAAATTCTTCGTGGCCTGCGACTCGGTGAGTTCGATGTTCTGGTGGGAATCAACTTGCTCCGCGAGGGCCTGGACTTGCCGGAAGTTTCTTTAGTGGCAATTCTGGATGCCGACAAAGAGGGTTTCTTGCGCAGTGAGACCTCATTAATTCAGATGATCGGACGAGCCGCTCGAAATGTGGCAGGACAAGTGGTGATGTATGCCGACAAGATCACTCCGTCGATGGAAAGAGCAATCGGTGAAACGAAGCGCCGTCGTGAACGTCAGATTGCATATAACGTCGAACACGGGATTAACCCTCAGACCATTCGTAAGGCGGTGGGTGACATTTTGTCTGTGCTCAATATCGGATCTGAGTCGGCTCCTGTGCCAGGCAAAGGACAAAGAAAAGTCCGAGAGCGCGACAAGGTGAAACAAGAGTTGAAGTCGCTTCCTCAAGAGGAACTACATCGCTTAATTCAGACCTTAGAAGACGAAATGCGTGAGGCGGCCACAGAGCTGAAGTTCGAATATGCTGCACGACTTCGCGATGAAATAAATGACCTCCGGCGAGAACTACGAGACGCTCGTTAGTCACTGGGTAGCCTGAAGCCGTGTCTGAAAAAATCGTTGTTCGTGGTGCACGAGAACACAACCTGAAAAACGTCAGTGTCGAACTGCCCCGCGACAAACTGATTGTCTTTACGGGACTGTCGGGAAGTGGGAAGAGCTCTCTCGCTTTCGACACCATCTATGCCGAAGGTCAACGCCGGTATGTGGAAAGTTTGTCAGCGTACGCGCGACAGTTCTTGGGTCAGATGGACAAACCGGACGTCGATGTGATCGAAGGCCTCTCGCCGGCCATCTCGATTGATCAAAAATCGGCATCGCGTAACCCACGTTCGACTGTGGGCACCATTACTGAAATTTATGACTATCTACGTCTTTTGTATGCGCGCATTGGTGTGCAGCATTGCCCAGAAGATGGAACTCCACTTCAACGACAGACTCCACAACAAATTGTTGACAAAGTGATGGCTCTGCCGGAAGGGACGCGCTTTCAGGTGTTGGCACCGGTGGTGAGGGGTCGAAAGGGTGAATATGACACCTTGTTGACAGAGATTGCTGCTCAAGGCTTTGTGCGCGCACGAATCGACGGCACTGTGTGGGACATCGCCGAGTTTTTGCAATCGGGCGAGAAGTTAGCTCGTTATGAGAATCACACCATTGATGTAGTTGTGGACCGACTCGTACGTCGTGACGATATTGAACGCCGTCTCACGGACTCTTTGGAAACCGCTTTGAAGATGGCCGACGGGGTGGCTTGTATCGACCTCGTAGCGGCAGAAGGAAAGTCCGGCGAGGAATTGACCTTCAGCCAACATTTGGCATGTCCAAAGTGTGGGTCCAGTTTCGATGAACCTGCCCCTCGTAATTTTTCCTTTAACTCGCCATATGGAGCGTGCGAAAACTGTGATGGTTTGGGAACCAAATTTGAAGTTGACGCTGAATTGGTTGTTCCTGATCCTTCGATGTCATTAGGTGAAGGTGCACTTGCGCCCTGGCGGAGTGCGCACACTCAATATTTTCATCGCATGTTGGTTGCTCTTGCCGAGCAAGAAGAAATAGATCTTGATAAGCCGTGGTCGAAATTGACTGCGAAGCAACAAAAATTGGTCTTGCATGGCAAACCCGGCGCCATGCAAGTGAAGTATCGAAACCGATTTGGCAAGGTTCGGCAATTTTCAACAACCTATGAAGGTGTCATCCCGTGGATAAAGAGACGCCATGTGGACGCCGAAAGTGATTGGACGCGAGAGCAGTTCGAGTCGTACATGCGAGAGGTTCCGTGTCCGGAGTGCGAAGGAGCTCGTCTGAAGCCGTCGTCGCTGGCGGTGACGATAAATGACAGAAGCATTTCGGAAGTGTGCGAAATGCCCATTGGTGAGTCGTCGAATTTCTTAGCGACGCTGACACTGAGTGATCGAGACGCAATGATTGCAGAACGTGTTACGAAAGAGATCAATGCTCGATTGGGTTTCTTGCTCGATGTCGGACTTGATTATCTGACTTTGTCGCGTTCAGCGGGAACCCTCGCTGGCGGAGAGGCACAAAGAATCCGTCTGGCGAGCCAGATTGGATCTGGATTGGTGGGGACGTTGTACGTGCTTGATGAGCCGAGCATCGGATTGCACCAGCGAGATAACAAACGCCTTATTGACACACTGTTGCGTTTACGCGACCTTGGCAACACTGTCATCGTTGTGGAACATGATGAAGACACCATCAAAGAAAGCGATTGGATTGTCGATATCGGCCCTGGTGCGGGAGAGCATGGTGGCGAAGTCGTGTACAGCGGACCGGTCTCCGGGATTGCGAAGGCTAAGTCGTCGGTGACGGGTCAATATCTCACCGGAAAAGCGTCAATCGCTGTTCCGCAGCAACGGAGAGCGCCGTCAGGGGAGTGCATCGTTGTACGCGGGGCTCGCGAACACAATCTGCAAGACATCGATGTGGAAATTCCTTTGGGCTGTTTCGTAGCTGTCACTGGTGTATCGGGAAGCGGTAAGAGCACGTTGATTCGAGACATCTTGTTGCCAGCGATGATGCAAAAGATTTACAAGAGTAAAGAGTCTCCAGGTCGACATCGCACGGTGGAGGGCATTGACTCAATCGACAAGATCATCGATATGGATCAGTCGCCAATTGGCCGGACTCCACGTTCTAACCCCGCCACGTACACGGGGGTGTTTGACGCTATTCGTAAACTTTTTGCCGCTTCGCCCGAGGCAAAAGTCCGCGGATACCAGCCTGGTCGATTCAGTTTCAATGTTCAAGGTGGGCGATGTGAAGCCTGTTCAGGCGACGGCACGATCAAGATTGAGATGCACTTCTTGCCCGATGTGTATGTCCCTTGTGAAGTCTGCAAAGGGGCGCGTTACAACCGCGACACACTAGAGATCACGTTCAAGGGAAAGAACATTGCTGAGGTTTTGGAGATGCCGATCTCTGAAGCGTTGGAATTTTTCAATAATCAACCCACCATCGCTCGTCACATGCAGACACTTGTTGATGTGGGTCTTGGCTATGTGCGTCTTGGTCAGTCCGCGCCGACACTGTCGGGCGGAGAAGCTCAACGTGTGAAATTGGCGAGTGAATTGGCCAAGAGATCAACGGGGCACACTTTGTATCTTCTTGATGAACCAACAACTGGTCTGCACTTTGAGGACGTCCGTCGACTTCTGACGGTGTTATCACGACTTGTTGATCAGGGAAACTCAGTTCTGGTCATCGAACACAATCTTGATGTGATTAAGACCGCCGACTGGATCATTGACCTGGGACCCGAAGGTGGACGAGGCGGTGGAACAATTGTTGCCACTGGTACCCCTGAAGATGTGGCTAAGGATCCGGAGAGCCACACTGCTCGTTTCCTTCGACCATTACTCGGCGTAGAAGCCGATCGCGTCCGGCCTGTGAAGAAGGCGACGAAGACAGCGGCAAAAAAACCATCACAGGCGTCTGCGGCAAACGGGGTGAAGAAAAAGACGTCGACAACGTCGGTTCGTTCTTCGTCGAAGAAGTCGGCCTCGAAAGTGGCCGCTAAGAAGTAGTTATGGCTGTTTCAAAGCCTCCTGCAGGATCAATTCCTACTTCTCCCGGCTCTTATCAATTCAAAGATGAGAACGGGCGCGTTCTGTATGTAGGTAAGGCCGGCAATCTCCGTTCGCGACTGTCCAGTTATTTTCAAGATCCATCATTGCTACATCCGCGTACCGCTTCGATGGTGGCGGCGGCAGCGACGGTGGAATGGATTGAAGTTCGCAACGAGTTAGAAGCCTTCATGCTGGAATACTCGTTGATTAAGGAGCACCGTCCACGTTTTAATGTGCGTCTTCGTGACGACAAGAGTTATCCGTTTCTTGCTGTGACGGTCGATGAACAGTGGCCTCGCGCAGTGGTGATGAGAGGTACCAAAAGAAAAGGAACACGTTATTTCGGCCCCTACGCGCATGCGTGGGCTATTAGAAACACTCTTGATCTCTTGTTGCGAACGTTTCCCGTTCGAACATGTAGCCAGGGAAAGTTCAATCAGCACAGCAAACTTGGACGACCTTGCTTGCTTTTTCACATTGAAAAATGCAGTGGACCTTGCGTTGGGGAAGTGAGTGATGAGCAATATTCCTCGTATGTGAATGGTCTGATTTCATTCTTGGACGGCGATAGTGACGAGATTGTCGATCGTTTGAACTCTGAGATGAATCAAGCCTCCCTCGATCTTGAATTTGAACGAGCAGCAAGGATTAGAGATCGGCTGGGTGGCGTGCAACGCGCCATGGAAACCCAATTGATGGTTGGCGAGCGAGACGAAGATCTTGATGTCATTGGACTCGCAGATGATGAACTTGAAGCAGCGGTCCAGGTGTTTTATGTCCGTAAAGGACGGGTCGTTGGACGAAAAGGCTTTGTCCTCGACAAAGTTGAAGAGTTGACAGACGGTGGATTGATCGATGCCATCGTCGAGCAGATGTACGGTGACGAGCCACCATTAGGTATTCCTCCACTGATTGTGGTTCCGTCTCGACCTGCATCAGGGGCAGTGCTCGTCGAATGGTTGGAACATCAGCGTGGCACGAAAGTAGAAATTCGAGTTCCGTCGCGTGGAGACAAACGAACGCTTCTGGAAACAGTGAGTAACAACGCCCGTGAAGAGTTTGTTCGACACCGATTGAAACGAGCCTCCGACCATAACGCCCGCAGCCGAGCTCTTTCTGAGCTGCAAGACGCCTTGTTTTTACCAGAGGCTCCGTTGCGAATCGAGTGTTATGACATGGCGCATTTACAAGGAACCGATTATGTCGGTTCGATGGTCGTCATGGAAGATGGCATACCGAATAAGCGGGAGTATCGACGCTTCAAAATTCGTGAGGTGGAAGGGAACAACGACTACGCAGCGATGAAAGAAGTATTGACCCGACGCTTACAGGCATACTTGGAAGAAAAAGACATCGACATTGCTGATCGAGATCCGAAAAATTCGCGTTTCTCCTATCCGCCTCAGTTGCTGTTGGTTGATGGAGGAAAAGGGCAATTGTCGGTGGCAGTCGACGTCGTGAATGAACTCGGGCTCGCCGATGAAATCCCCGTTGCGGCACTTGCAAAAAGATTTGAAGAGATTTATATCCCGGGTCATAGTGAACCGATCCGTATTTCACGTGGCAGCGAGTCGTTATTTCTGTTACAGCGAATTCGAGACGAAGCGCATCGGTTTGCCAACTCTTTTCACCGGGAGATCCGCAGTAAGCGAATGGTGGCCTCTTCGCTGGAAGGAATTGATGGT
This sequence comes from Actinomycetota bacterium, assembly GCA_041173945.1. Taxonomy (GTDB): domain Bacteria; phylum Actinomycetota; class Acidimicrobiia; order Acidimicrobiales; family Ilumatobacteraceae; genus UBA2093. The sequence goes on along the minus strand of JBEDHS010000110.1, from coordinate 6,129 downwards.
TTGGGCGAAATGCGAGCCAAGCGACTGATGAAACACATGGGTGGTGTCAAAGGAATAAAAGCCGCATCGCTAGAAGACTTATACGCCTTGTCATGGCTGCCAGATGTGGTTGCGCGAGCGGTCTATGCACGATTCCATCCGGAGGAGAACAACAATGAATGATTCAGGATGGAATGAGCACGCGCAATGGTGGATAGACGGCTTTACAAATGGAGCCGATCCCGAATATGAAGAACAGATCATTCCGATGGCGGTGGCTGAATTAACTGGTTTTACAAACATCGTCGATATCGGATGCGGGGATGGTCAAATTTCCCGTGCACTTGCACAACAGGGCTCCTCGGTGTTGGGCATTGATCCCACCGAATTACATATCGATATCGCGCGCGAGCGAGGAGGCGGACCTCGCTATGAAATCGGGAGTGCGACACAGATACCTGTAGCGGACCAATCACAAGACGCAGCCATTGCATGTCTGGTGTTTGAACACATCGATGAAGTGGATGCGGCGATCGCCGAGGTGTCGAGAATCCTGAAGCCAGGTGGACGTTTCAGTTTCTTCCTCAACCATCCTTTGCTACAGACGCCAGGGAGTGGTTGGGTGGATGATCACATCATCGACCCTCCCGAGCAGTACTGGCGCATCGGTCCATATCTGATTGAAAGTGAGTCAATCGAGGAAGTTGAACGCGATGTCTTCATTCGATTTATTCACCGGCCACTCAGTCGGTACGTGAACACTTTGATCGAAAACAAACTGGTCATCAACAGAATGATTGAGGCATCGCCACCTGAAGGGTTTCTCGAAAGAGCACCCGAATACAGTCTGGCGTCCACCATCCCACGGCTGTTGTACATTCGCGCCACCAAGGCCACGGCGCAATAGATAGTCTGTAACGCGTGACCGACATTCTCGTTATCACCGGTCTATCCGGAGCGGGGCGATCTCAAGCGGCTGACGACTTGGAAGATTTGGGTTGGTTTGTGGTCGACAACCTTCCAGTCGTCTTGATTGACAAAGTTGTTGAACTGTCCGGTGAAGCTGGCGGCGAGATCGGCAAATTGTGTCTGGTTGTAGGAAACGCCCGACATCAAACTGCAATCTTGGACTCGATTGCGTCACTGCGCGAACAAGGCCATACGGTTCGTGTTCTCTTCCTCGAGGCGTCGACCCATGAATTGGTTCGACGTTATGAAGCATCACGTCGCAAACACCCGATGAGCGACGGTGTCATGGGGCTCGAAAAAGTCATCGAATCCGAACGCGTTGCAATTAATCAAGTAAAAGCTGCAGCCGACCTGTTGATTGATACAACAGGTCTCTCTGTTCATGATCTAAAACGACAAATTTTCCAACTCTTTGGACCAGAGAATGCTGGCGATGTCCTGCAGATTTCGCTGATCTCATTCGGGTTCAAACATGGCGTCCCGATGGACGTCGACATGGTCTTTGATGTCCGTTTTCTGCCGAATCCTCATTGGGACGACAATCTTCGGCCATTGAGTGGTCTTGATGCACCCGTACGTGACTACGTTTTGTCACAGCCGCTGACGTCTGAGTTCATTGAACGTATTGAGTCCTTGGTCACGTTGACCTTGCCGGCCTATCTCCATGAGGGACGTAGTTACCTCACGATTGGCGTGGGTTGCACGGGGGGCCGTCATCGATCGGTAGCTGTCACCGAGGAATTGGCTCAAAGGCTGACTCTTCATGGTCAAAATCCACGGGTCAGCCATCGCGACATCTCGTTGTGACGCAATCTGTGCTGGGTGGCTGGTGAGGACTAAGGTTTTTGAGTCCCCGCCCGACTGAGGGGACCCAAACCGAAAGGGCTCGTTGTGACTGTACGTGTAGGAATTAACGGCTTTGGCCGAATTGGCCGCAACTTTTTCCGTGCTGTGGCCGCTCAAGGTGCAGATATTGAGATCGTTGCAGTGAACGATTTGGGAAGCCTAAAGACAATGGCACACCTGTTGAAGTACGACTCCGTCTTAGGCGTGTTGCCCGATGACATCAAAGCAGTCGACGAGGGCATCAGCGTGAATGGAAAAGTTCTGAAAGTTCTCAGCGAGCGTGATCCGAAAGCGTTGCCGTGGGGTCAATTGGGAGTCGATCTTGTCATTGAGTCGACGGGAATCTTCACCGACCGCGATAAGGCTGCGATGCATTTGGAGGCTGGTGCTCCTTTGGTGATTGTGTCGGCACCATCCAACGGTGCAGACGCCACTTTTGTCTACGGCGTAAATCACCAAGACTTTGACCGCTCGGTGCACAAGGTGATCTCAAATGCGAGTTGCACCACCAACTGTTTCGTACCGCTGGTGAAGGTGCTCGATGATGCTTTCGGCGTTGAGAACGGAATGATGACAACAGTGCACGCCTACACAGGTGACCAAGCATTGGTCGATGGTCCCCACAGTGATTTGCGTCGTGCCCGCGGAGCTGCAATCAATATCACTCCAACAAGCACAGGTGCGGCGCGTGCGACGAGCCTTGTGATGGAGTCGATGAAGGGAAAGTTGGATGGAACAGCACTGCGTGTCCCCGTACCGACGGGTTCAATTACCGACTTTGTTGCCAACTTGAAGAAGCCAGCGACAAAAGATGAAATCAATGCCGCTTTCAAAGCCGCAGCAAATGGACCATTGAAAGGTGTCTTGGAGTACACAGACGAGCCCATTGTCTCGTCTGACATTGTCACCAATCCACATTCCTGTGTGTTCGACAGTGACCTGACGATGAGCATGGGAACACTGGTGAAAGTGCTTGGTTGGTATGACAACGAATGGGGTTACTCAAACCGTCTTGTCGACCTCGTGTTACACGTCGGAAAGTAAGGCAGCAGATGGCGTCTGTGCCAACTCTTGAAGATCTGGGCGATGTACGAGGCAAACGTGTCCTTGTCCGCACAGATTTCAATGTGCCAATGGAAGGTCCCGATGACAACCGTGTCATCGTTGACGACTTTCGTATTCGTGCTGCGTTGCCGACCATCGAGTGGTTGACCTCTCGTGGAGCGCAAGTCGTCTGTGCGAGTCACCTCGGTCGCCCGAAAGGAACACCAGTGGCCAAGTACTCGATGGAGCCAGTGAGGAGACGATTGTCGGAGTTGGCGCCAGGTGTGGAATTGCTCGAAAACCTGCGATTTAACGCAGGCGAAGAGGGCAATGAGGAAGCGTTCGTACACGAGTTGGTGGACGGCATTGACATGTACGTCAACGATGCTTTTGGTGCAGCACACCGCGCTCACGCCAGCATCGTCGGGCCTCCAAAGACCCTGCCTTCGGCTGCTGGTCGATTGCTTCAGCGCGAAGTAGACGTCTTGATGGGGTTGCGGAACAATCCGAAACGTCCATTCGTCGCAGTGCTTGGGGGCGCCAAGGTGAGTGACAAGTTGGGTGTCATTGAGTCATTGCTCACTGTTGTAGACGCCCTCGTCATTGGTGGAGGAATGTGCTTTACTTTTCTCGCCGCGAAGGGATACCCGATAGGTGATTCTCTGTGTGAACCCGATCAGATCGACGTGTGTCGCAAGCTCATGGATTCTGGAAAGACAATTCACTTGCCAGAAGACATTGTTGGATTGGACGCATCTGGCAATTATGCGACTTTTGGTGTGCGCTTGCCTGATGGTGCAAAAGGTCTCGATATTGGTCCTGGATCAGCAGCGGCTTTTTCCGATGTAATTATGGAAGCGCGAACAGTGTTCTGGAATGGTCCGATGGGAATGTTTGAAGACGAACGTTTCGCTTCCGGAACTCGCACAGTCGCAGAAGCAGTAGCGGCCACGAAAGCCTTCACTGTTGTCGGTGGTGGTGACAGTGCTGCAGCTCTTGCTCAGTTCAAGTTGGACGATGAGGTTGATCATGTCTCAACAGGTGGCGGTGCATCACTGGAATTGCTTGAACTGGGTGACCTTCCCGGGCTTGCTGCTTTGAGAGGAGCACCCAATGTCAGTTAAGAGAAAGCCGTTGATGAGTGGCAACTGGAAGATGAATTTGAATCACTTTGAGGCGATTCAAATCATGCAGAAGTTGGCATTCCTTGTGGGCAAAGACGACTTCGAGGCCGTTGATGTTTCCGTGCATCCACCGTTTACCGACCTTCGCAGTGTGCAGACATTGATTGAAGGGGACAAGTTGGGATTCTCTCTTGGTGCACAGAATTGTTACCACGAGGAAAAAGGTGCATTCACCGGTGAGATTTCTCCGGTTTTTCTCTCCAAGCTTGGTGTGCAGTGTGTGATTTGCGGTCACAGTGAACGTCGAGAGATTTTCGGTGAGTCCGACGAGATGGTGAACAAGAAGGTGCGCTCTGTGCTCGCCCATGGCATGACACCAATTCTGTGTGTTGGTGAAACGCTTGAAGAACGAGAAGCGCAACGCGCTAGTGAAAAAATCACGAGCCAAGTCCGTGCAGGTCTCGCAGGCGTGAATCCGGAACAAGTGGCCGCAATGGTGATTGCCTATGAACCTATATGGGCGATCGGTACCGGTAAGACCGCGACTGCACAAGATGCGCAAGAGATTTGTGGTGCCATCCGTAAAGAAATTTCGGTACTTTTCGGCGCCGACGCCGCACAGTCGGTACGTATTCAATACGGCGGGTCGGTCAAGGCATCGAACATTGTCGAGTTGATGATCCAGCCCGATATCGATGGAGCTCTCATTGGTGGGGCAAGCCTGGATCCTGATGAATTTGCTCGAATTGTGCAGTACAGATTGCTGCAAGACCAGCCTTAGCGTGTTGAGATTTCAGTCGTCCAGATAGGGTAGAGAACCGTGCGTACGATCATTACCTACATCACCGTGGTCATCAATGTGGTGACGATGTTTGCTCTCATCGTGGGTGTGCTGTTGCACAGCGGGCAAGGCGGTGGATTGTCTGACATGTTCGGTGGTGCGAGCGGCGCGGCACTCGGGTCTGCTGCTGCGGAGAAAAACCTGAACAAAATCACCGCTGTGTTCGCCACAATCTGGATCTTCACCGTGATTGCTCTGGCTTTTTTGCTCTCGGCCTAGCACGTGTGTTCATAAGACAGGCTCGCTAGTCTGTAATTCCTCGTCGAAGTGGCGGAATAGGCAGACGCACCAGCTTGAGGGGCTGGCGCCCGTATGGGCGTGGGGGTTCAAGTCCCCCCTTCGACACCAATGTGACTCTTCCATTTCTTTTGGGTGCAGAGACGGTGGAAATAATCTTTCTGAATCCTCATTCAATGTAACGTTTCTCCATGGAACGTTGTGTCGCTCTGCCCCAGGCTGGTCAAGATATTTGGCTTCTCATCATCATCGCGGTATCGGTTGTGGCGGTGGGGGTGTACGTCATCATGTCAACTCGCCGTCATGGTCAGTCTCTGATGGTCGCCGCGTTACCTGCCTTGGCAATGATCACGGTCGTCGCGCCTCAGGCCAGCCAAGAAGAGGATTGTCCACCAGAGGAGTCGACAACATCTGTGGTCGCAACGACCACGGTTCCGGCTTCAACAATTGCGCCGTCTACGACTGTCGCGCCATCGACGAACCCAGTCACTTCATCCATGACGTGCACTGAAGCAATCGATGCTTGGCTTCCTGTGAACAAGACTTTTATGGTGAACGAAAATTTCAATGTCCAAACGATTGTCGCGCGATTGATTGAGGATGCACCACAGTGCGCTAACGAAAACTTGATTCAAGATGGCACCGCGATAAGTCCTGATGCGGGTTTATTCGGAGCAGGGTTTTCGTTTGATGCGCAATCGTGTCCAACAGGTGCGTGTAACGGCGGTGACGGCGGAACTTTAGTCGGAAATGGCGGCAATGGGTTCCGGGGTGGCGATGGTGGAGATGCTGGCAAGTACGGCAATGGCGGTAATGGCGGTGACGGCGAGATGGGCACGTTTGGTGTTTCAGGCCTGATGGGAACCGATGGAACTGCATTCTCACGCGATGGTGGCAATGGTGGCGCTGGTAGTCCAGGTGGCAACGGCGGCGATGGCGGCAACGGTGGTGCTGGAGGGAATGCGACGGCTGGATCAAATGGTGGACGTGGCGGAAACGGTGGCACTGAAGTTGGTAACGGTGGCGATGGAGGAGACGGCGGTAACGGAGGTAACGGCGGCGACGGTGGCAATGGTGGCGCCGGAGGCA
>JBEDHS010000109.1:0-2609 GCA_041173945.1 Actinomycetota bacterium | reverse complement strand
ACGTTGCGCCGAACCATTCACCTAAACGTCCGAAGCCCGTGATGACTTCGTCGAAAATAAGCAATGCACCGTTGTCGTCGCACAGCCTGCGAAGGCCGGTGAGGTATTCAGTGGTCGATGGCCACACTCCGCCAGCACCTTGCACGGGTTCTGCGATGATGGCTGCGAGACGGCCTTTGTGTTGTTCAACAGCGATGGCCATTGCCTCGATGTCATCGGCATCCACTTGAAGAACGCCTTCCAATAATTGGCCATATCCCACCTTGTTGAGTGGAAGGCCTTGAGCACTGGTGCCGCCATAGTTAGTTCCGTGGTATCCGCGGTCACGAGTGATAATCACCGAGCGCTCTGGGTGACCTGCTTGAATCTGTGCGGTGCGGGCAAGTTTCATTGCGGTGTCGATGGATTCTGATCCACTGCCACAGAGAAAGACACGTGAATCGGCGATGGGCGAGAGAGAAGCGATCTTGTCTGCTAGCGCCTCGGCGAGTGGATTGGTGAAAGGGTCAAAGGTTGAATACGTCTCTAGCGTCGAGACTTGAGCCGCAATCGCATCGGCCATCTCTTTTCGACCGTGTCCGATTTGGCAGTACCACAGGCTGCCGATGGCATCGATGTATTCATTGCCGGCATCGTCCCACAGTCGCGCCATATCTCCGCGGACAATGTTGATGAACGCATCAGAGGAGGGTTTGGCGAACGAATGGAGGAACCGACTTGGCATGTCTCAACTGTACGCCACCAGAGAACTGGCAGTTAGTTAGATGCGTTCGATGATGGTGGCAGTACCCATGCCGCCGCCAGTGCACATTGTGACAAGACCGGTGGTCAGATCGCGACGCTCCAACTCATCGACCAAGGTGCCAATCAACATCGCACCCGTTGCCCCAATGGGATGACCCAACGCCATTGCACCACCGTTGACGTTCACTTTGGCGGGATCAACACCTGTGTCTTTCAAGAATTTCAGCACAACAGAGGCGAACGCTTCGTTGACTTCAAGCAAATCGATGTCATTGAATGTCATGCCAGCTTTTTTGAGAACACGCTCGGCTGCTGGACCGGGAGCTGTCAACATGATGACGGGTTCTGTGCCTGCAACAGCTGTCATCACAATCCGCGCACGAGGCTTCAAGCCGTGAGCTCGGGCATAGTCGGGAGAAGTGACAAGCACTGCTGCTGCACCATCAACGACCCCAGACGAGTTGCCGCCGTGGTGAACGTGGTTGATCTGTGTCAGTTGTGGGTATGCCTTCAGCGCTGTCTCGTCAATGGATAGCCCGTTGGGATCTTTTTTGTAGGCACCCATTTGTTCGAAACTGGGGGTCAGTTTTGCAAGATCAGCAAGGGTGGTTCCAGCCCGTGGATGTTCATCGACAGCGAGTGCCAATGTTCCATCATCATGGAAGATTGGAATCAGTGATTTTTCGAAGCGTCCTTCGGTAATTGCTTCTGCTGCGCGACGCTGGCTTTCAACAGCGAGAGCATCGCATTGTTCGCGAGTGAATCCTTCAAGTGTTGCAATGAGGTCCGCGGAAATTCCTTGAGGCACCATGTCGAATTGTTCGCGGAGGTGCGCGTTGTTCGCGGTGAAGCCATCAACATGCATAGGCGACGGGCGCGACATCGATTCAACTCCACCAGCGACAACAACGTCTTGCATACCCGACAACACGCCCATGGCCGCAAAGTTGACTGCTTGTTGACCAGATCCGCAGAAGCGATTCAACGTAACACCGGGGGCGTCGAGTGACCATCCGGCATCTAGTGCGGACATGCGAGCGATATCCATCGAGTGGTCACCGCTTCCTGCGCCACATCCCATCACCACATCGTCTACATCGGAGGTCTCAAGACTGACTCGATCACGTAGGCCGTTGAGAACCTGGGCGAGGATGCGTTGTGGGTGAACGTTGTGAAGCGCGCCCGTTTCTTTCCCTTTGCCTCGAGGTGATCGAACTGCATCGATAATCCATGCTTCGCGTTCCATGTCTTTTTCTCCGATGATGTCGAGGTTGATGATCGCCCACCTGTGTGTGCGTCCCCAACCTTATGGCACTCTAGGAGGGGTCTATTCATTGGGGGATGTATGGAAATGTGGGAAACACTCGAAGTCTCGGTACACGAAGCTGTCGGACATGTGCGTCTGAATCGCGCACATCGGCTCAATGCCCTGTCTCGCCAAACACTGATGGACCTTGCCGATGTCGCCCGCTGGTGCGCCTCTCAGCGCACGATGAAAGTGGTCGTTGTCTCTGGAGCGGGAACGTCATTCTCGGCGGGGTTTGACCTCTCAGAGTTTTCGACGCCTCATCCCGAGTATTCGGTGCGCGACACGGCTGACCTTGGACGGTTGATGGCCGAAGCGGTGACGTCAATTCCGCAAATCACCATTGCGTCAATTCATGGACATTGCGTCGGTGGCGGTCTTGTGCTTGCTGCAAGTTGTGATCTACGTGTTGCAAGTGATGATGCACAGTTTCGGATACCTGAAGTTGATTTGGGAATTCCATTGGCGTGGGGTGGTATTCCACGGCTCGTTCGCGAGATTGGCCCGGCTGTCACGAAAGAGTTGGTGTTGACGTGCCGTAGTTTTTCAGCACACGAAG
>JBEDHS010000108.1:0-20835 GCA_041173945.1 Actinomycetota bacterium | reverse complement strand
TCCCAGTACTCATCAATGGCGGGCATCGGACCGTTGATGACCGAATAAGAGATTCCCCATCCAAAACCAAGTGGAGCACCAGGCAATACTCGCGAGTCCCCGATAAACAACGTGCGGTAATCACCATCGGTGGACGGATCGGGTAGTTGTGCCAACAGTTGTGGCAAAGTCACCGATGGCTGATGCCACTTGCCTTGTGCGACGTTGACAGCTGTGGGAAACAACCCGACCAGGAATGCAACTGCGACAAGTGCACCCAGTGGTTGACGCCAACTAAATCGACTGCGTGAAAAATCGGTGGCGAGCGACGCGGCTAATGCGCCGGCACATAATGCCAATCCAATTGCCACAGGCACCAACACCACGCCTGGTTCTGCCAGATGAAGAGGTAGCAATCCACCATCATCGGCAATTACCAGCAATAACGTCGCACCGACCAATGTCGCACCGCGCAGTGCCCACTGGGTTCGCGCACCTTTCACCAACAACACCGCACCAACAACTGCGGCATACAGACCAACCACGACAGATGACAACCAGAACTCACCAAGCGAGAAAGTCATCAACTGCCACAATCCGAGTCGACGTCCAGATTCAACTGGGGCCCCAAATACTGCTTCCCACCAGCCATCACGGACATACGTGATTGTCCACGGCAGATGAATCGCCAATGCCATCGTGACAGCCACCGCGGTGATGCCGACCCATCGAATAAGCCACTTCACAGCCAAACCCTGCACCAACATCGAGATTGACAAGATTGCAACAGTTACCGGCAATACACCAATGATCGAAGGTTCGAATGCGAACACAATTGCAATAAGCAGGACCAAAGTCGCTAACCAACGCCGCCATACTCGTGGTGATACAGCGACCATTGATTCGGTGGGTCGAAGTTCATGTAAATCGGCATGACCGACAAGCATGCGCAAAAGGTGCACCATCCACGGCAAGACGCCATACATCAACAACGCACCCCAACGGCCAGATGCAATCGCAACATATGGCAGTGGCACTGCGGCATACGCGGCGACTGCACCAATTCGGCCTGCGCGGGTTCCAAAGACCGACGCCATTCTCCACACACCGAGCCACCCAATTAATGGCAGGGCAACAACAGCCATTGTGTGCGCCACACCCGATTGGCCAAACATCAACAACGTGGTGATACCAGAAAGCGCCACGCCGGTGGGCAACGCAGACACTTGTCCAAACCCAGACCCCCACCATCCAGAGAGATAAGACTCAAATGTCGAGCGCACTGAATCGTGAAACGGAACCATCTGCCCCACTGGTACAACACCGTCAAGAAACAACGAACGAGAACCAACAACAAGCACAGCGATCAGAATTGACCACAACACATACGAACTCTTGGGTCGAGATTCAACGACGTCATTAACAGACTCAGCTTGGGCAAGACCTGCCTCTCGTGCCCGTCGACGAAGAAATGCAGTGACGTACGACGTGCCCCGCAATTGAAGAGCACGAATTTCAGCAGCAGAGACTGTTCGATACTCACTCACTGCACGACGACGTTGAGAAATTTCCGAGAATGCAGCCGGCAATGTGAGAACAGCTGACACTTCCACGACCGCTCGACGGGCTCGACCAGTGACGAGAAGCAATAGTGCACGCACCAACGAAAACAACGCCATCGACACAACCACACCGGGAAGTTGCCGCGCTGGTGTCAGTGCGACAACTGTCCGCGCACGTTCTCGCTCAATAATTTCTCGTTGGTCATCTTCGACGATGTCTTGTCGACTCGCCATTGACTCTCTGTGTCGCGCTCTGGCAGCTGGCACAATGACGACTCGCGCACCAGAACTATGCACACGCCAACAGAAATCGAGATCTTGTCCGCCAGAGGCAACCTGTGTGTCAAAACCACCGAGTGTGCGAAACAAGTCCGCACGAATCATCACACATGCGCTTGAGACAACGAAGACGTCTTGCACAGCATCATGTTGTTCCTGATCGCGTTCTCCAATATCGGCATACGGCAAAGTCACACCGAAACGGTCACTTGCTGCACCCACCGACTGAATCATTGATGCATCATCCCAGTAGACCAATTTCGGAGCGACAACTCCGGCGTTGGATCGATACAGCTCGATCACCAGCTCAGAAATCGCATGTGGCTCCAGTGCCACATCATCATGAAGAAAACAGAACAAACCGTTTTCTCCCTGCACAAGATTCAAGACCGCGTTACACGAGGGTCCGTATCCAGGGTTTGACCCCAAAAATCGCACGGTGGCCTGAGGCGCGTGGGTCTCAATTGCATCCATGACCGCCCGCGCTGGCTGCCCTTCGCTTGTACCCGTCACCAACAACAGAATCTGCAGACCCTCGTACTGTTGCGCAACGAGCGCACGAAGAGAATCCACCAACCAGTCCCCTGGTTCGTGAATCACCATTACTGCCACAACTGGCGGCGACGACAAAGTCTGTTCTTGCATAGGTACGCCCTCGCGAGGCTACTGCTCGCCCCGTAAGCGAACTGGGCAGCGCCCCCTCGTTGTGTGACACACGGCATTTTTAGAAGTGCTAGCAAAAGTTAGCACTTGGGGTTACCATATTTCCCATGCCAAAGATTCCAACAGTTCACGTTCCCAAAATCTCTCTTCCAAAAGTCGATCTTCCCAAGATCGACCTCCCCAAGATCTCTCTTCCCCAGGTTCGCCTTCCCCATCTGCACTCAATTGATTTGACTTCAGTTGATCTCAGCAAAATTGCACCCTCTGCGGTGATGAATCAACCCGTCGTGAAGCAGGCCACAGAACTCGGTTACACCGCTGTCGGCTTTGCTGTGTTGGGTTTTCAGAAGGCTCAAGTGCGCCGTCGCGAATTAATCGAGTCTGCAAAAGCTCGCTTCAATACGGCGCAATAAAGACCGCTCGATAATCTCATTTTTGAGACATGTGCTCATTGAAATGAGCGCATGTCTCATGAGCACAAGATGATGGCGGGACATCAACTGGCACTAGCCTGACTATTCGTGTCCGAGTCCTCCTCAGTTCAGCCCGGAGCAAAGACACCACTGCCCGAGGGAACCTTGCCCGTTGCGGTGGGGCTGTTTATTGCTGGCTTTACTGCCTATGCATTCTTCAAAGTCGGACAAGTCGCTCTCGGCAAAGAAGACTTCAAGCCGATTGTGGCCTTGTGGTTCACCACATTCGCGCTCGTGCCCGGCATCTTGATGCCCGTTGAACAAGAACTTGGTCGCGCACTCGCCCACCGCCGAGCCTTGCTCGAAGGCGGGCGACCTGTTGTCCGACGCATGTTGCCGTTGGCGGTCGGGTTAACAGCAATGTTGATCGTTGTCATTGCAGTCATCGCGCCGTACATGACACGAACAATGTTCGAAGGACATTGGATTGTCACTGCCGCATTGATCGTCACAATCATCTCCTACACACCAATGCACCTCGCACGCGGCATCGCATCTGGTTCAGGACGATTCGTCACCTACGGCACCATCATGGGAGTTGATGGTGCAACGCGCATCGTTGCCTGCGTGGTGTTGTGGCAACTCAACGTCACAAGTATTGGCGCATACGCATTTGCTGTTGCGCTGTCTCCATTGGTTGCCGTTCTTGCGGTCAGCAAAGGTCGTCAACTTCACACCGAACCTGGCCCCGACGCATCGTTTTCAGAAATCACTCCAAATTTGGGATGGTTGTTGTTGGGCTCTGTGATGGCAGCAGGACTTGTGAACGCAGGACCACTCGGTGTTGACATTTTGGCCCGATCAGATCAAGCCTTGTTGGTGACTGCATTCGGCAACGGCGTGTTGCTCTCGCGTGTTCCATTGTTTTTGTTTCAAGCTGTTCAAGCGTCACTGCTGCCACGACTTGCGCGTCTTGCCGCCAAAGGCGACCTGGATGAATTCCGTGAAGGCTTCGCATTGTTGATGAAAGTCGTCATCGCTGTGGCGGCACTCGGTGCAATCGGTTCGTTTGTTCTTGGTCCGTGGGCGCTTGAACTTGTGTACGAAGGCGGGCTTGATCGACGGTCGTTGACGATTTTGGCCATCGCAAGTGGCCTGTACATGATTGCGCTCGCCACAGCCCAAGCAGTCATTGCATTACACGGACATCGCTGGGTGGCAATGGGATGGCTCAGTGCAATGGCATCATTCCTGCTGGTGACGGCATTCTCAAGCGATGATTTGTACCTTCGCGTCGAACTTGGTCTTGTTGCAGGCTCATTAAGCGCATGCACCGTGTTCGCAGTAGCGCTTCATTCACGAATTAACGCTGGCGCAACACCTGATGCTGAATCCATGATCGACGGGATTATGGACACACCCTTCGAAGGGTGAAATTTCTCACGTAAGTCTTTCCCACAACGGGAAAGACGCGATTATTTGTTCAGTCGTCCCGATTCAAGAGCGAGATCGTTTTGCACCATCATCTTGACCAACGATGGGAAATCGACTTCTGGGATCCAGCCAAGCTTTTCGCGAGCCTTTGTCGGATCGCCAATCAACAAGTCCACTTCTGCAGGTCGGAAGAAACGAGGATCTTGTTTGACGTATGGTCGCCAATCGCCGAGACCAGCTTCGTCGAAGGCCAACGTTAAGAATTCTTCGATGGAGTGAGTCTCACCAGTTGCAACCACGTAGTCATCTGGCTCAGGTTGTTGCAACATCATCCACATTGCTCGCACGTAGTCACCGGCATATCCCCAGTCGCGCTTGGCATCGAGATTTCCCATCACCAATTCTTTTTCCACGCCCAACTTGATTCGTGCAGCGGTGTTAGAAATCTTGCGAGTCACAAATTCAAGACCACGACGTGGACCCTCGTGGTTGAACAGAATTCCTGAACAGGCAAAAATTCCATAGCTTTCGCGATAGTTCACGGTGATGTCGTGACCGAATACTTTCGCACAGCCATACGGCGAACGAGGATGGAACGGCGTCAATTCATTCTGTGGCAGTTCACGTACCTTGCCGAACATCTCCGATGATGAGGCCTGGTAAAAACGAATGGGGTTGTTTTGTGTGCCCCCCACCATGCGAATGGCTTCCAACATTCTCAACACGCCAAGACCTGTGATGTTGGAAGTCAATTCAGCCTGATTAAAAGAGATGGCCACAAATGAGATGGCGCCAAGGTTGTAGACCTCGTCTGGCTGAACGTATTCAAGGGCCGACACCAAACTGGTGAGATCGGCCAGATCGCCAGGGACAAGCTCGACATAGGGAAACTCGTCACGGATCTGAAGTGCTCGCGGATTGTTTTGGCCTTTCAGCATGCCAAAGACTTGATAACCCTTGGCATGAAGAAACTCGGCCAGATGTTGACCATCTTGACCTGTGATTCCGGTGATGAAAGCGCGGGGCATCGGAATTACCTCATTGATAGATGGGACCTGATGACGGTACCACCAGAGATCACCAACGAGGTGAACCACCACTTCGTCGAAGCCCTACGCTTGACTCATGATCGTGGTCCTCGCTGGCGGAGTTGGCGCTGCTCGCTTCCTTGCAGGCTTGGTTCAGGTAGTGCCGCCGTCTGAGATTGTGACCATTGTCAACACGGGTGATGACACCGAATTGCACGGATTAGCCATCTCCCCCGACATCGACACCGTCACCTACACGCTTGCTGACGCCATTGATCCAGCGCGTGGCTGGGGGTTGCGCGATGAGACCTGGAGAGCAATGGAATCTCTGGAACGATTCGAAAAAGTGCGTCCATCAGATTCCACGGCGGCACCGCGATGGTTCAATCTCGGAGACCAAGATCTGGCAACACATTTTTATCGCACGGCCCGACTTCGCGAAGGCGCCACTCTTGAAGAAGTCACCGACGAGATACGCCGCGCATTCAACGTGGGCGTGAAAATTCTCCCGATGACAAATGACTCTGTGCGCACTGTTGTGCATCTTGAACACGGCAGTGTTTCTTTTCAGGAATATTTCGTGAAACTACAGCACAATGTTGCCGTGACTGGAGTTGAGTTCGTGGGCGCAACAGATGCAACATGTGTCGGCTTGTCCGTGCTGGACGAAGCAGACTGCATTGTGATTGCACCATCAAATCCCATCGTGTCGCTCGGTCCTATTCGCGCACTGCCTCACGTCAACAACACACTCGCACGTCTGAGAGACAAGGTTGTCGCAGTTTCGCCCATTGTTGCTGGAGCCGCGTTGAAGGGTCCGGCAGACCGCATGCTCGTCGAACTAGGACATGAACCAACTGCAGTGGGAGTGGCCGCGATGTACTCAGATATTTGTTCGACCATGGTGATTGACGAACAAGATGCAGACCTTGCCGAAAAAATTCGCAACATGAACATGTCGTGTGTCGTCACCGACACGATCATGTCCCGACCTGGAGTAGCAAAAACATTGGCACACACTGTCGTGCAGGCAGTGCTGACAAAGGAAAAGATCTAGATGGCACGTCTGACTGCATGGAGCGTAGAAGGCATCGGCGAAATCACCCCGGGTGTGCAACTGGGAGACATCATCGCCGATGCGTGTTCTCACGAACCAAATGGCCCCTTATGTGACAACGATGTCTTGGTGGTGACACAAAAAATCGTCTCCAAAGCAGAAAACAAACTGGTTGCGATAAACCCAGACGATCCGCTCTCCCATAAAGAACTGGTTGAACAAGAAGCGGTGCGGATCGTGCGTCGACGCGGAGATCTGATCATCACAGAGACCAAACATGGATTTGTGTGTGCCAACAGCGGCATTGACTTGTCCAATGTGGAACGCGGATACGCCGCACTGTTGCCAGATGACAGCGACCGTTCAGCACGGCGCATTCGCGACATCATTCATGCCCGCTTAGGAGTGTGGGTCGGGGTCATTATCAGCGACACATTTGGTCGCCCATGGCGCAAAGGTCTCACCGATGTGGCTATTGGTGTGGCAGGAATTGCCGGCGTGCATGATTTGCGCGGAACACCTGATGCGCTCGGCCGAGTCATGCAAGTGACCGAGGTGTGCATCGCCGATGAACTGGCATCGGCTGGCGAACTTGTGATGGGTAAATCAACAGGAGTTCCTGTTGCAGTTATTCGAGGAGCCGACCCTGAATGGTTTCGTATCTCGTCAATGGCCGAAATTGTTCGTCCACCAAGCGAAGACTTGTTTCGTTAGTCAGAACTGCGCAACGACGCCAAGCCGTCTTCCAGCGATGTGAACGGCGACCAACCCAATTGAATGCGTGCCCGAACAGGAGACAAAGCCAACCGGTCAACGTCATTTGGTCTGTCGGCAACAAAACGAGGTGTCGGTGCGGCTTTTCCGGCCATCACAGCCCATAAGTCCGAGATTGTGGTCGACACGCCGGTTCCCACATTGATGACCAGGCCACCCGCTCGATCAAGTGAGCGAGACAGTGCATCGACTGCATCGTCAATGAACACAAAATCGCGAATCTGTTTTCCCGTGCCATGCACGATGGGAGCTTTACCCTGATTCATCGCATCAACGAAGGCCGCAATAACACCGTCTTCGGCGCGCTGTCGTTGGCCATATACGTTGCTCATCGCCAACACCGTGAACTCGATACCGTGACGATCGCGATACACGTGGTGCATGTCGGCTGCAGCACGACACAAAATCTCTTCGGTTGTGCGCGAATCATTAATGTGGCCCTCTTTGATCGGTAGATCGCGAGGCGCCACCTCGCCGTACAGAAGTTTTGCTGGAAGGGCGATAACGACCTTCTCCACTCCTCCACGTCGTGCTGCTTCAAGAAGCGAAATGGTGGCAGCCAAACTGTTTGATGCACCTGTGAGGTGAAGATGAGATGGTGCAAACACCGCGAGGTTCACAATGATTGAAGGCCGCCGTAACGAGACCAATTCTGAAAATTCAGCTGATGTCACCGAGATGTTCTGAAATTTGCAGCGCCCGCCCGCCGATCGCGATTCGGCCAAGTTTGCAAGCGACCCACTGGACAAGTCGTCAACAACATCCACCTCGTGGCCCTCGGCGATTAATCGATCGACAAAATGTGACCCGATGAACCCAGCACCACCACACACCATGATGTTGCGCGGTCCCGCCATTACATCGCCTCAGGATCAGGAAGTCGGGTGTTGGTCAAATTGCTACCGCTTGGCACTCGCCCATCTTTACCGATAACACACCCGATCAAGGTGACATCAGAAGCCACCTCTCCCATCACAAGAGAATTTTCCAAGCGCACGCGATCACCAATCACGGCGTGCGGCAGAACAACGGAGTCAACCAGCACACAGTTACGACCAATGTGGGCTCCCTCACCAATCACAGAACGAGTAATCGAACTCGACGAATCGATGAGTGCGTGCGGTCCCACTGACGACAAGATTGTTGAACGTGTGCCATCAATGAAATCCAGATTGGCCTGCAAATATGTGTCCGGACGACCGGTATCAATCCAGTAGTCATCGGTGGGCATCGCTGCCAAAGTCTTGTCGGCCACCATCGCAGGAAAGATGACGCGCTCGATAGAAACTTTCGTGTTCACAGGAATGCGATCGATGACCGACGGTTCCAAAACATACGTGCCGGCATTAATCACCGAACTTGTTGTCTCACCTGGAGCAGGCTTTTCAACAAAGCGCTGCACCCAGCCATCGCTATCGACTTCAACCACACCATATTGAGAGGGATTATCGACTGGCGTGAGATGCAGAGTTCCCTCTGCGCCGTGTGCCCGGTGAAATTTCACCAACTCTGCGACATCCACATCACAGATAATGTCGCCATTCATGACAACAAACGTGTCTGAAATCTTTGCCGCACGAGCAGCAAATGCAATCGCACCAGCAGTGTCGAATGGTTCAGGCTCCACTGCGTAATGCAAGGTGACACCTGCACACACCCCTTCGGGGAAGGCTTCAAAAAAAGGTTCAGGTTTGAACCCGAGTGCCAACACCACATCGGTAATACCTGCAGTTCCCAGATGGGCGATCAGATGTTCCAACTGTCGAACATTGGCAATCGGTAGCAATGGCTTCGGGGTTGTGAACGTCAAAGGACGTAAACGAGTCCCAAACCCGCCCACGAGTACGACTGCGTGCATTATTCCCCTGTGGTTGTCGAAGGCGCAATTGTCGTGTCAGTTGACGCCGGCACCGTCGTCGCACTTGGTGCGGTGTCGACAAGACCCAATTCAGGAAGATTCGCAGCCGTTGGCGGCATCGGAATATCAACGCCCGGTGCTGCGATTGCAAATGTCATTGCCATTCCGTCTTTGTCAATGCGAATGTTGTCGAAGTCGGTGATGAATTTTCGAGACACATCGGGGTTGTCATAACGGTCCCACACAATGACTTGGACTTGTGCATCCACTTCTTTACCGTTGGCATCTGGACACTTTGTATCTACAACCGGATAGGACACCCCACCGTTTTGGTCTTCAGGAAAGAAAATGCCATCGGTGTTGACTTCGACACCGTAGGTCTTGAAGAACA
Source organism: Actinomycetota bacterium (assembly GCA_041173945.1). Lineage (GTDB taxonomy): Bacteria > Actinomycetota > Acidimicrobiia > Acidimicrobiales > Ilumatobacteraceae > UBA2093. Next base: position 11,397 of record JBEDHS010000108.1, on the reverse strand, counting down.
GACCCAATTTGGCGCGATTACCGGCAGCCAAGGCTGATGCATGCCAGTGAATCACGCCATCATCGTGGCTGTGAACGTTGTACTTGATGTAGTCAGGAGTCGGAGGATCTTCTTTGGCGCCCACCAAGTTCGGCAAGAAACCGTCACATTTGTAGAAACCGTATGAAACGTGCCAGTGGTCGTTGATTGTCGGTGGAACGTTGGCATTACTCGGCGCGGACTGGCGCGCATACACAACGAGACCAAGGCCCAACACGATGACCACAGCCATCACCGTAGGAAAAAGAGTTCCCCCTTGAAAGCGAACTTTCTTCCCTTTGCCCTTTTGTGCAAGACGAGCAACTTTTTTTGCTGATGAACCGGTAGCCACGAAGAAAGAAGGCTACCCGTTCATCCCTTGCGAATTTGTTCATCCTGTCAAGGAGTCACAGAGAGTGAGGTATTCACCAGCAACGGCGGCAGGCGAAACATGCGATACAACCCAATCACGACCCGCTCTGCCCATCTGTTCAGCGGCGTCACGATCAGATGCCATCTCCTGCAATGCCTGAATAAATGCGTCCACATCGTCTGGAGCCACAACCACCCCTGCGCCACTTGATGCCACAATCCGGGTGACTTCTGTACCTGCGTCAATTGAGGCAACAATCGGGCGTCCAGCGGCCAAGATGCTGTACGTCTTGGAGGGAACACTGACAGCACCCAAACCAGACTTCAACACCACCACATGAATATCGCCAGAAGCCAATACTTCGGGCACTCGTTCGCGAGGTTGATAGTCGGCGAAAAAGACATTGTCCAGACCAATAGCTTGCGCCTCAAGATCTCGACGTGCCGAACCATCACCGTTGATGACAAAGGCGACATCGGTCATCACTCGGGCAGCTTCGATCACCATGCCAAGTGACTGCGAGTACCCCACATTGCCGGCATACATCACCACGGTTTGCTCGCCGACGCCGATCTCTTGTCGATACGACGTCATCCGATTCATAGGAACGATTCGTTGCGCATCGACAAAATTTGGAATCACATGAATTTTGTTGCGGTGTTGCGGTGAGACTTTGGCACTCACGTTATGTTTCAAATCGTCTGACAGAACCACAACTGCATCACTGCGGTGGTAACTGACACGTTCCAGCCAGTGAGCAAAACTAATAAGTCGTTTATGAGTAATCGCACCCGTTGCTACTGCGGCGTCAGGGAAAATATCTTGAATGTTGAAGATGCATTTTGTTCTTCGCAACCGCGCAGCTAACCATCCGGTGAGCCCCATCGTCAGTGGAGGCGACATCGACAACACCACGCTTGGACGTCGATGAATTCCACCAGCGAACAGTGTGTACACCCCCGCAAGCGCACTGAACAAGACAAAGCCCACCGCACGGCGAAAAAGATTCCGCTTGTCGCCGCCCGCAAATGGATGGACACGAATGATTGATCCCCATGAGGTCTTTTCCCGTCGCACGATTCGACCGGTCCACGCTGATTCAACACGATGGTTGCGGTACCACGGCAACGACGTGACCACATGAACCTTTTGACCAGCCGCAACAAATTCAGACACCAGCGTGGTGATCACTTCTCCAGTGGGTGCCGTATCTGGTGCGAAGTGTGGCACCAGAACAACCATGAAGTCGCGTTTCATGAGTCCGCCAGCTCTACAACAACGCGATACACCGTCAACAAATCTTGCCCCGAGAGCGCGGTGGTGAAGTGTGCTGCACGTTCGCGACCACGTGCAATCAATTCGGTGCGTTCTATCCGCACACGCGACAGAGCATCGACCCAGGCTTCTTGTTGAAGCGGCACAATCACACCAGCGGTGCCAACAACCTCTGGTATTGATGCACAATCACTCGCCACTATCGGTGCACCCGCGTGCATTGCTTCAACCAACGGGGCCCCGAAACCTTCGTACTGGCTGGGAAACACCATCGCTTCACACATCGCCAACGCACCGTTTCGATCACGAGCAGAGATACGGCCCGGCATCACCACACGATCGCCGAGGTGATGTGCATTGATGAAATCTCTCACCTGTTGATCGGCTGATCCAGCTGATCCAGCACACACAATTTTTACGGATTCATCACTCCAGTCCGAATCATGACCACTCATCAACTCGAGCAGAAACAGGTGATTCTTATGCGGGTGTGTGATTGCTGGATACACCAGCACCCGCGCATTTTCCAATGACCAACGACGACGCAGTTCGGATTCTGGAGTTGCATCTGTGACCACATCGTTTTCGACCCCGTGACGCACCACCGAGATTTTGTCCATTGCAATCGCAAAATTGTCAACAAGTGTCGACGCCACAAAATGTGATGGCACAGCAATACGTCGTGCACGCCTCAGTGACGAAGGAACGACGCGCCGGAGATATTTCAATTTGGTGGAAGAGAAATACTCGGGAAATTTCGTCCATTGAACATCGTGAAGCGTGAGCACCGTTCGTCGATTTCCAATTTTTGGCATGGTGCCACCACCATGATGAACCGCGTCGTATGTACGCGTTCGCCATGCAAGCCACGTGTGTTCCAAAACAATGCGCACGGCGCGTCGGTGACACATCGATGGAGCTTCATGTACAGCGAATTGGCCTGCGAACTCGGGAAGGCGTTGTGAAAAACCTTTCGGTGCAAAAACATCAATCACAAAATCGTGCTGGTTTTCGTGTGTTCCGCGCAACTGGCGCAACAGATACTCTTCGCTTCCCCCCACTCCAGGCACACACCACAGCAAATTGACGGCGATTCGTTTGGTCATGATTGCATCTCCAACGCATCGCGATACGCCTCGAGAGTCAGCTGTGCGGTACGCGACCATGGAACTTCTTGTGCCCGCTGATGGCCCTGTTCGCCAAGTTCATCTCGATGAGTCAAGGCATGACAAATTCCATCTGCGATCGATTCAATATTGAATGGATCGACCAAGACCGCCGCACCGCCAGCAACTTCTTCAGTCGAAGTTCCGCGAGATGTCACAACCGGTGCGCCATGAGCCATTGCTTCAATGACCGGTAAGCCGTAGCCCTCGAGAACTGACGGAAATGCAAACACCGAACACAGTGAATACAGCGCAGGGAGGTCATGAGAGTCGACGAACCCAATGCTGTGGACGCGATGCGTGGTGGACAGTTGATTGTCTCCCCATCCATGAATCCCTGCAATCACTAACGGTGGTGCAGTATCGATTGATTCCAACGCTGCGAGAAGCCGTGAAAGATTCTTTCGCGGCTCCAACGTTCCGACAAACAAAACAAATTCATCAGGTAGCTGATACTTCTGGCATACACGCTGACGATCGGCATCGGTGACCTCGTATGTCGTTACTCCCAGGGGAACATGGCGTAAACGATCAGTTGCGAATCCTGCTGCGACACAATCATTCAATGTGGCTTGGGATGAACACAACACCACCGCTGCACGTTCCACATTTAATGCCAGACTTCGGCGAAATATTTTGTTGCCTCGGGCGGTGAAAAATTCTGGATGATGCACGAATGCAAGATCGTGAATGGTGGTTATCAGAGGTCGCGACGTGGCAGGAGGAATAATCGTCGTGGAATGAACCACATCGAGATCCTCCACCAAAGACTCGACCAAGGGCCAGCGAAATCGAGTCCAGGCTTCGACCAGTAGCGGCCCACCTATCGGAAACCTCGCAACGGGAACGGGGGGCACGAACCCTGGCGTTGGAGGATGACGATGTCGACCCGCAACCGCCACAACGTCACAATCATCAATCGCCACCAATTCTTTCAACACCTCAAGAGCCGATGTCCCAGTGCCTCCAGGCACGCGACGCCAGCATTGTTCGAGGGTGTAGGCGATACGCACCCCTTCATTCTGTCCGTTTCGCACCTACTATGGCATCCATGTCGGATTTTTGGGCTGAACGCAAGGTTGTGGTGACAGGAGGACACGGATTCCTTGGTCGAGTCGTCGTACAACAACTCCTTGACCAGGGCGCAGATGTGGTTGCCCCAACACACGATGAGTTTGATCTTGTTCTGCCTGGAGCCGCCCACGACATGGTGTCGATGCACCGCCCCACACACGTCATCCATCTTGCGGCCCGAGTGGGCGGAATTGGCTACAACCAAGTCGACCCTGCACGGTTGTATCTCGACAATCTGATGATGGGAACACATGTCATCGAGGCAACACATGCACTCAACGTTGACAAAACGGTTCTCCTCGGAACCGTGTGTTCATATCCAAAGTTCACGCCCGTGCCCTTCAAGGAACAATCTTTCTGGGACGGATACCCAGAGGAAACAAATGCGCCCTACGGCATCGCGAAAAAAGCACACCTCGTTCACGCCCAAGTCAACAATGCTCAATACGGTCAAAAATTCGCCTATCTGATCCCTACAAATCTCTATGGCCCGGGCGACAAATTCCACCCCGATGTCTCCCACGTCATCCCGGCTCTCATCAAGAAGTGCGTGGAAGCAAAAGAAGCAGGCGCGGCATTTATCGATGTATGGGGAACGGGATCTGCAAGTCGTGAATACCTCTATGTTGACGATGCTGCATCTGCAATTGTTCTTGCAGCCCGTATTCACGATGGCATCGAGCCAATCAACTTGGGTTCTGATCGCGAGATCACAATCCGCGAAACCGCCGAAACCATTGCGCGTGTCACCGGCTTCGACGGTGAACTGCGCTGGGATGCGTCAAAACCAGATGGGCAACCTCGTCGACGTATTGACCCCAGTCGTGCGAATGAACTGCTGGGATGGAAAGCAACGATGAATTTCACCGAAGGGCTCCAACGCACCGTTCAGTGGTACCTCGAAAACCGCGCAATCGCCGAAGCTGCGCCGAAGTAATCGGCTGACGGGTTGGCCATACACTGATGGCGTGACGCTTCCCCCGCCAGCGCTCGAATTCTGTACCCGACACCCCGATGTCGCAACCGGGCGACACTGCACTCGATGCGGGCGCGCAGCATGTAACGAATGCCTCTTTCAGGCAGACGTTGGATCACATTGCATCGACTGCGTGAAGCGTGCTCGACCCAGTCGTCAAGAACGGGCGCGCTACTGGAATGCGGCGCAACCAATCTTGGTAACAAAAGTTCTGGTCGCGATCAATGTCGTGGTCTACCTGTGGGTGATATCGGGTCGTGATGTCTTCACGGGTGCCGGACTGATGAACAGCCGCGAGTTCGACCTTGGGTTATCCAAGATCTTCATTGACAACGGCGAGTGGTATCGAATCATCTCATCAGGGTTTTTGCACTTCAGCATTTTCCACATCGCAATGAACATGTTGTTGCTGTGGCAACTAGGGCAGTTATTAGAACCAGCTCTTGATCGCACGAGATTCACTCTGTTGTATTTCAGCGCCATGTGTGGTGGTGCGGCGGGAGCATTGCTTCTTCAGCCAGACGGACTTACGGGCGGTGCCTCTGGTGCAGTTTTTGGACTCATGGCTGCAGCCGCGGTTGCATTCCAACAACGCGGCATCAACCCAATGGATACTGGAATCGGCGCTTTGCTCATCATCAATTTGGTGATCACGTTTTTGATACCAGGAATCTCAGTTGGAGGACACCTCGGTGGTGCAATCACTGGTGCAGGTGTTGCTTATTTCATGCTGTCGCCCCGAAAAAGCAAATGCACAGAGTGGATTACCTATGCCGCACCAGTAGCGGCAATGATTTTTTCTGTTCTGCTCATTGCATCTTTGCCGTAGAAACACTCAAAGAGACCACGCCACACCCTAGGTGTACGTTGTCGGCAGTTCCCCTGGTGCAGAATTCTCTGCTCTCTTGCTCGCCGATGCGAGTTGTTCATAGACGCATTGCACTGTGTTTTGTTTAGGGGGCACATGTTTTCTTCATCACTCATCGATATACCGCGACCATTCATCGATCCCATTCATTCACTTGCAGAAGCACTCGGGGTTACCAGCTTGGTGATGCAACGCCCGCGAAGCGCTTCTACCATCGCTCTCGTGCTAGATCGACAACGTCGAGGGCTTCATCTCAATCGATTCGCCCCCCTTTCACACACCGTCTTTCATGACATTGTGAGTGATGCGTCTCATCTCGATACTGCGCACGAAGTCGTGTTGTGCAGCACACGTATCACATCACCCATGCATCCGACAGATCTGGATCTGTGGCGATGTGGTCAGAATGTCTTCAATAGTGCTGGGCTGGAACTCATCGACTGGTGCGTAGTGGGAAGAGGTGGGTACTACTGTCCACGGTCATTACTCAACGATCCAGACTCTTGGCCGACATCTGTGCCATGTGTGTAGATACGTCTTTGGGCGGGAGACAAACGCAATCCTGAATGGCGCAGAATCAGTACCAGTTGCCGACTTGGCACTTCGATTGCCCCGTGCATTAATGCCCTGTCGCGCACATGTGCCGGCAGGTCGTAGTGGTCGCCATGAAATGCGCGACGCGATAGCCCGATATGGTCGGCAAAGCGGTGTAGGTCATCTGTAGAAACGTCACTAATCATGTGACACCACGAGAAATCGCGAGCCGTCCACCGACATTGATCGACGTAAATCCCCATTACTCCGCCTCAGACTTCATGCCGCCCACTCGATACTCACACGCTCACTACCCACGCGACACGTTCATATTGTCGCCATCGAGAGTGTAAGTCATCACGACATCGTGGTTAACTACAAGTCATGGCGACACCATTGCGGACGCGACCGGCGGAAGTTTTACCCGAGACAGAACAGACTCCTCAAACAGGTGAACCCGCTGTAGCCCATATCGTCAGAACGTTGCCTGGAGAAAATGCGGCGGCAAAGGTTTTGGAAGCGCGTATCAACGGAACACCTCTTGAGGCCCTGTGTGGTCATGTGTGGGTTCCCTCGCGAGACCCGAAACAATTACCTCTGTGCGAAAAATGCAAGGACATCTACGAGACATATCGGATGTTCAATGACGGACTGGGAGAAACACCCCAGGAGTGAAGACACCTGTGTTGCGTCCTGCAGTTCGCGGTCTTGTCATTGATGCCGAACAACGTGTGTTGTTGGTACGTCTGTGTTATCCCGCCGGCACATGGTGGGTATTACCCGGTGGCGGCATTGCCCCAGGCGAAGATGATCATGAAGCTCTGCGTCGAGAACTAATAGAAGAACTTGGTCTAGCGGATGCCGATATTGGCCCACTTGTGTGGAAGCGAACGCATCTGTTTTCTTTCCTCGATAGCGACGGGGTCAGTTGGGACGGTCAGAGCGAATCTGTGTACTTAGTGAAATCTGATTACTTCGAGCCACAACCTTTGATGTCGCCAGAAGAGTTAAAAGCCGAACATATTGACGAGATTCGATGGTGGAGTCGTTCAGAAATTGACACATATTCTGGTCCAGACAATTTTGCCCCTCCGGAGTTGTCGATGTGTCTCGGACAACTGCTCGACAGCGCGGCGCCAGATATTCCATTTTTCCTTCATCAACAAGATTAAAAAATTCTTTCAACGAAAATCTCGACTTGGCACCGCAGCCGCAACAAACAAAGGCGACAACGCCTCTGCGATGACGTTCACGACACCATCAGCATGCTCCACTCTGCCGCGAACCAATAGTGCTGCCGCATCGCGGGCGATTATTCGATGTCGCCTCCAGCATCCTTGCGAACACACAACATTGATCAACCCTGTTTCATCTTCCAAACTGATGAACGTTGTCCCTCGTGCAGTCATTGGACGCTGACGATGCGTGACAACTCCTGCAACAAACACTCGTGAATCACTCGATATGGAGGCCAGATCCTCGGCACACACAACACCGTGAGCGGCGAGTTGCTCACGAAGAAAAATAGTGGGGTGCCCATCAGGGGAAACCCCTGTTGCCCACAAATCTGCGATTGCTTCTTCCACGGGCGCCATTCCAGGAAGATGAGGAGCCACATTCAGACCCAACACGCCTTCCAGATAATCAGAACCGTTACCGTGCGCTCCTGCTTCCCATAAAGCATCTCTACGACTCACACCAAAACTCTTCGTGAACGCTCCTGCTGTTGCCAATGCCTCTATTTGAGAACGTGACAATTGTGGGACACTTCGTGAAAGATGTTCTAAAGACACATAAGGATGCAACTGGGCGATTGTCTGTGCAAGTTCTGTACCAATACCTCGCACCGACCCCACTCCCATCTGCACAGCGAGTTGACCAACCGAATTCGGATCGTGCACAACGGTTGCAATATCTGAAGATTCATTGATGTCGGGAGTGAGCACAACAACACCATGGCGACGAGCATCACGAACAAGTGTGTGTGGAGACCAAAAACCCATCGGTTGAGAGTTCAACAAAGCTGCACAGAAAATTGCTGGCTCATGCAATTTGATCCACGCTGATGCGTACACCAGATAGGCGAAGCTGACTGAGTGGCTTTCTGGGAATCCGTAATTCGCAAACGCGGCCATCTTGTCGAAAATCTGATCAGCGATTGCTCCGGTGATGCCTCGCTCTGCCATTCCCTCGTACAAACGAGATTTCAACTGTTTCATTCGCGCGGCAGAACGTTTTGAACCCATTGCTTGACGTAGTTGGTCTGCTTCGCTGGCGGTGAACCCAGCCACATCGATGGCCATCTGCATGAGCTGTTCTTGAAACAAAGGAACACCTAGCGTTTTGCCGAGAGAATTTTCCAACAAAGGGTGCAGATACGTCACCGGTTCAACACCGTTGCGACGCCGAATGTAGGGATGAACAGAACCGCCTTGAATCGGCCCGGGGCGAATTAACGCAATTTCAACGACAAGGTCATAAAAGCGCCGTGGCTTCAATCGAGGCAAGGTCGACATTTGGGCACGTGATTCCACTTGGAAAACACCCACCGTGTCGGCTCTGCACAACATCGCGTACACCTCATCTTCTTGCGGCAACGCAGCTAGATCCAATTCGTAACCACGATGTTCTCGAATAAGACACAGAGACCTCGACAAAGCAGACAGCATCCCCAGCCCCAAGAGGTCAAACTTCACCAATCCGGCTGCAGCGCAATCGTCTTTATCCCACTGCAACACACTGCGATTCTCCATGCGCGCCCATTCCACAGGACACACTTCAATAATCGGGCGATCACATATCACCATTCCGCCAGAGTGAATGCCTAAATGACGTGGCATATGTTCAACATGTGCAGCCATCTCAAGAACAAGGTCGGGAATGTCGTGATCGGCTGAATTAGCGGTAACAGCAATATTTCCCCACGCGTCAACCTGCTTACTCCACACATCCTGTTGATCTGGTGGGTAACCCAATGCGCGTGCCATGTCCCGAACAGCAGAACGAGACCGATAGGTGATCACATTGGCCACCTGGGCGGCATGATGACGTCCATAACGCGTGTACACGTACTGAATCACTTCTTCTCGTCGACCACTTTCAATATCGATGTCAATATCGGGAGGGCCATCTCGTTCTGGAGAAAGAAACCTCTCGAACAACAACCCCAAAGAGACCGCATCGGCTTTGGTGATTCCGAGCGAGTAACACACTGCACTGTTTGCCGCGCTCCCCCGTCCTTGACACAAAATATTGTTACCACTGCAAAATCGCACGATGTCCCACACAATGAGGAAATAGCCGGCAAAGCCGAGCGTTTCAATCACATCTAGTTCGTGCTCGATAACTCGCCATGCGCGTGCACGCAAAGACAAATCTTCCGTGTTCTCTTGTGGCTTTGCCCCATAACGTCGAGTCGCTCCTTCATGCACCAATGAACGCAAAAAAGACATCTCATCGATTCCCCCAGGGCATGGAAACGGCGGAAGTTTGGGGGCAACAAGTGAAAGGTCGAAGGCGATTTCTGCTGCGATATCTGCCGCTGTTTCCACGACACCTGGATAACGAACAAAACGTTTCTGCATCTCTGTGCCGGTGCGTAAATACGCGGTTGCCGCAGCAGGCAATCGATGATCTATCTCATTGAGATCACAACGGTTCTGCACCGCTGCCAAAGCAGTAGCGACACGATGCTGCGATGGAACTGCATACATCACGTTGTTGGTTGCAATGCATTCCACGCCAACTCGATGTGCAATCTGAACAAGTTGATCATTGCGCACAGCATCAATTGGGTCGCCATGATCCCATAGTTCAACAAAAACATTGTGTGCACCGAAACACTCCACAACATGACGCAGTGTTGCTTCTGCGACACCGGGACCATGTTCTATGAGTGCTTTCACAACGGCCCCATTATGACCACCTGTCAACACAACACATTTCCCTGCCGCGGTGTTAGCCACGGACTCGACCATGAAAAGTGGTGCTCCTTTTTGCCCCGCCAACTGACCTTCACTGACTGCACGCGCCATTGAGGCATAGCCCACCGCACCGCGAGACAAAAGAACAATCTCACCAAAGGCACCGCAATCAAGTTCCACACCGAACACAGTGGGTAAACCAACAGCACGAGCAGCTTCTGCAAATCGGACAATTCCATACAGACCGTTGCGGTCAGTGAGTGCGAGTGCATCAAGACCCAACCCTGCAGCAACTTCAACGAGTTGTTCCGGATGAGACGCGCCAGTCAGAAAAGAAAAATTGGAACGACAATGCAATTCGGCGTATCGGTCATCACTGCGTACGCGTTGAACACGTCCTTCAAACGGCTGTCGTTTGGCACCGAATGCAGGTCCATCTCCTCCTGCATTCCACGCCACAGACGACGGCGCACGACCATTCGATAAGCGTTGTTCGATTACAGACCACGGCACTGCCGGGTTGTGAAAACCCATCCCGGTATCGTATCGAACATATGTTCGATTACTAAACGGAAATCCTTACCCAATAAGCCCTTGAGCGGCCCGTAAAGCCCCAATCAAACCCTCATCGGCCACATCGAAGGCCTCCTGCCATGAAAACCACTGCACCATCTGGCTCTCGCCTGCCATCGGGCGTGGTGTGTCGTACTCGGCTCGCATCAGATAACGGACATCGAAGTGAGTATGCCCCTTGGGCCCTGGATGAACATCAAGATGCACAAAGACGCCACCGTCTTTTTCATGACGAACCACAAGACCGGTCTCTTCATGGGCTTCACGCAGAGCAGCTGCGCAGAGAGATTCACCAGCATCAACGTGACCACCTGGTTGTAGCCACATGTTCAATCTTTTGTGCAGATGCAACACAACCGCATCACCGCGATCGGACACGACAATTGCCGATGCAGTGATGTGCCATGGATCAGCATGTTCATTGCATGGATCGGACAAGTGCGGAACAACACTCAAAAACTGTTCGATAGAGACCTGCTCGCGAGAGTCGACAGGGTGATGCGATGACAAAGATGTCAAAAGCTGAGCAATATCGTCGTGGCGTTGCACGCTATGAGTGTGGCATCAGTCGTAGCGTGCCACCAATTTCCAGGCATTATTTTCCAACGTCACAAGAA
>JBEDHS010000107.1:0-4206 GCA_041173945.1 Actinomycetota bacterium | reverse complement strand
CATTAGGTGTGAATGCACCGTCGATTGTCGGCTTCATCACGGGCATCTCTGCGGTTGTGCAGAAACACCCAGAAGTCACTCGTGGAACAGATTTCATTGGATCAGAGTTTCGCCGCATGGTGGTCGATCTGATTGCTACCTCCGACCAAAAAGAAGACGTCTTACAAGGTGCTTCAATTGGTGCATTCGCCGATCTCACCGCATCGGTATTAGCGGGATTGGGAAGAATGAGTGCTCGTGGCGAACAGCAACGCCATGTGGATGCAGGGGATGCGTTTCTGCGTCTTGTCAGAGCCTCATTGCGCCCCTGATTGTGCCCGATTGGGCCGGCGCATGGGAACTAAGTTGACACAGTGCCTTCGAACTTCTCTGTTGAACTTGCGAACCTGGCGGCTGCAGTTGCCCCACTGAGAGAGTTATTTGAACACGACACTCGTCGGCACGAGTGGTTGGCATTTGATGTCTGCGGAATTCACGCCGATTTCAGTCGACAACGTGTTGACCCAGATGTATTCGGGGCATTGATGTCTCTTGTCTCGGATGCCGGGGTCGCACACAAACGCGAGCAGATGTTTTCCGGAGTTGCAATCAACTCAACAGAGAATCGCGCAGTGCAGCACGTTGCCCTTCGTTCTTCTGGGTCTGATGACACGAAAAAAGATCTAGCTCGTCGCTCGCGTGAAGCGGCCATAGAACTGGCTCGCCAGATTCGCGAAAACACAGAGATTGACACGGTGATCAATATTGGAATTGGCGGTAGTGATCTGGGTCCGCAGATGGTTGTTCGTGCGCTTCGCAAGTTCTGTAACGGCCCAACTGTTCACTTTGTGTCCAATATTGACCCGGCTGACCTTGACTCGGTCATCGATACAGCCGATCCGCATCGGACGATTGTTGTTGTCTCATCAAAGACGTTCACCACGCTTGAGACAATGGAAAATGCCGCTCGAGCTCGAGAGTGGATGATGAGTGCAGGTGTGGAATGGTCTGAGCATTGTGTTGCGGTGACGTCGTCGTGCGAGCGAGCTGTCGAGTGGGGAGTGAAGAAAGAACACTGTCTCGAATTTTTCGATTGGGTGGGCGGTCGGTTCTCTGTCTCATCGGTCATTGGATTTGCCGTGATGTTGGCAATTGGTGATGAACACTTCGCTGAATTTTTAGATGGAATGCATCAAATGGATCGTCACTTCTCTGACAGTCCATGGGAGAGAAATCTGCCTGTTGTTCATGCCGCGTTGTGGTACTTGAATGCGGCGGTGCATCAGTATCCAACCGTTGCGGTAATTCCTTACAGCCATGATCTTGCTCGTCTGCCGGCGTTTCTACAGCAACTCGTCATGGAGAGCAATGGGAAAGGCGTGACAATTGATGGCCAAAAAGTTACGCATGCGACAAGCCCGGTGGTCTGGGGTGAATCAGGAACGAACAGCCAGCATGCGTTCTTTCAGATGATTCATCAGGGAACTCAAGTGGTTCCGGTTGAATTCATCTCCACCGTGCGACCTATGGGCCACGATCAGCACACCCACGATTTGCTGATTGCCAATCTGATCGCACAATCAGAGGCACTGGCTGCTGGGTCACAGGGTGTGTCATCTCATCAAGATTTTCCTGGGAACAGACCAAGCTCGGTGCTGTTGCTCGACGAATTATCGCCTCGGTGTTTGGGGGCCCTTGTTGCTATGTATGAACATTCCGTAGCCGTACAGGGGTGGTTGTTGAACGTCAATAGTTTCGATCAATTTGGAGTTGAACTCGGCAAAGATTTGGCCAAGAAAACTGCTCAGTCAATTGCTCAAGGGACTCCCGATGAGAGTCAAACCATGACACACCCATTGATGAAATGGTTTCTTGAGAGAAGAAAAAACTTCTCCTAAATCTGACAGGAATCTTGTTCGCACGGTCTATCGTGTCGGGCATGGCGGGGAAGAAATCATCGGTGACGGCCACCGAACGAATGTTGAACTTGGTCGCTCTCTTAAGTGAATCAACTGGCGCGTTAACACTGGAAGACATCGCGCACAAGATGCGAGGGCAGTATCCAGAAAATCAGGAAGCGCGACGGACTTCATTTGAGCGCGACAAAAAATCTTTACGAAAATTGGGAATACCCATCACGATGCGCACATTGGCGGGCGCCGATGCAGGCAAGACTGCTTACTCAATCGATCGCGCAGGCTATTCGTTGATCGATTTTGGACTTACTGCAGAAGAGTTGACGGCACTGCAGCAAGCTGCAGCCATGGTGCAAATCGGTACCTCATGGGGACGTCAAGCAGTGCAGTGGCTTGGCGGCGAAGTCACCGGGGCCGAAGCACCGACAGCTGTGAATATCTCTGTTGCCTCACACACGCTTCCGGTGTTGTGGACCGCGGTCGCACAAAATCAACCCGTCACTTTTTCGTATCGAGGTAAGAGTCGCCTGTTGCATCCATACGGCCTGCTTGCCCGCAATGGGTTTTGGTATCTCATCGGGTCTGATCCTTCGCGCGAGGCACAAGTGACATTTCGTGTGGATCGCATTGAAGGCGATGTTGTGGCTGGAGAGAAGGGATCGTTCGAGCGCCCGGAAGACTTCGATGCCAGCGTTGCGCTTTCTCGGGATGCAAAGTCGTTTACCGACGGTGGACATGAAATCGCAATTGTGCGAGTCGACTACAGAGTCGCACCATCTGTTGTACGTGAACTGGGAGAAGAGGCCGTTGTTGCCCGTCGCTCCGATGGCTCGGTGGATGTAGAGGTGGCTTGTGGCAACACGGTCGCTTTTGAGTCCTGGTTGTTCGCGATGGTCGATAGGGCCGAAGTGATCTCGCCAGAGAACGTGCGCCACAGAATCATTGATCGTTTGACACAGATGGCTGAGGTGGGGCAATGAGTGCAAAGCGTGGACCCCGAAGTGCCGAAGATCGTGTCAAGGGACTCTTGGTGATGTTGCCGTGGTTGATGAAACGCGAAAAAGTCAAAATCTCAGACATGGCCAAACAGTTTTCATTGTCTGAAGCTGACCTGATCGAAGACATCGAACTGGCCGCGATGTGCGGTCTTCCTCCTTACACACCATTGGAATTAACCGAGGTGTATGTCGACGGCGACTACATCATTGTGGGCCCAAATAAATACTTTGAACGGCGTTTGGAACTGACGGCCTCTGAGGCATTTGGTCTCAGTCTGTTGGCTGCGGCTGCTGAAGAAGTTCCTGGTTTCGCGCGCAGTAAAGATTTGAAGAGTGCATTGAAGAAACTTCGCAAAGTGTTAGGCGAGGGAGTTGTCGATGTCGATGTGGAAGTTCCTGAATTTCTCGATGTTGTGACCGAGTCGGCAACATCGGGGGAGTTGCTCGACATTGTGTACTGGACACCGGCACGCAATGAGGAGACACGTCGACGCATCTGTGTCCGCACCGTGTTTACAGATAAGGGACATTGGTATATCACCGCCGACGACGATGCATCCGGGTCGACGCGACATTTCAGAGTCGACCGTATTCGTTCCGTACAGAGAACAAATGAGTACGTCCCTGTCCGAGTCGACAGCGTGGAGATTCCTAGTTGGTTTGCCGACGCTGACGGCAAGATCGTGGTCGTTCTAGAAATTGACCACAGAGCAGCATGGATCGTGGAAACCTATCCATGTCAGAAGGTCACAGAACGTGAAGATGGTCGAATCCTCGTGGAGATGGTGATCACCAGTGAGCATTGGTTGAGCCGGTTGTTGTTGCGCGGAGGCGACGCCGTCAACGTCGTTTCACCGCCTGAACTCGTGAATTTGAAAAGCCGCGTTGCGCGCGAGTTGTTGCAACGTTACGAAAATAAGTCCACGAGCTGATCGGGCGTGTCGATCGAGAGATCGGCCATTAGTCGGATGAGAAGTTCGGCCGTCGCTGTGGCGTCTGCTTTGGCCTCGTGTTGTCGTTCACGTTCTATTCCGTAATGAGAACACAGAGCCTCGAGTGAATGTTTTCTCGTTTTCTCTACGTCAGTTCGTCGAGCCAGTTGCAAGGTGTCGATGAATTGAGAGATGGCGTAGTCAAAGCCCACTCGCTCTGATTCTGCATGAAGAAAACCGATATCGAATGGGGCGTTGTGTGCGGTGAAATGCTTTCCCGATGTGATGGTCGCTAATTGGGAGAGAGCGTGGCGCAATGGCATGCCAGCTGCGACTTGGGCTTGGCTGATGCCGTGGATGTGTTCGGCCCCGTGGGTGTAT
>JBEDHS010000106.1:0-4391 GCA_041173945.1 Actinomycetota bacterium | reverse complement strand
GCCTTAGCGGCAAGAGGCAATTCAAATGCGCCAGGCACCCACGCTTCTAAAACATCGGCGTCGGCAACACCGAGTCGTTTCAAGCCTCGTCGTGCACCATCGCGTAGAGCACTCACAATGTGGTCGTTAAAACGTGCACCCAAAATTGCGATACGTAGACCTGTGCCGTCAAGTTCTACAAGGTTGCTGGCCGATCCTGCTCGAGTCATCGTGGTTCTCCATTTTGTTGTTCAAGGTTCATCAAATGTCCCATGCGCTCTGCCTTTGTGCGCAGGTACGCCTCGTTTTCAGGTGTCGGAATTGTCTGCAGTGGAACACGTTCCACCACTGTCAGTCCGTAACCACCGAGGCCACCGTACTTGGCGGGGTTGTTGGTCATCAGGCGAATCTCGCGCACGCCCAAATCGGCCAAGATTTGTGCACCAATGCCGTATTCACGGCTGTCAACGGGGAGGCCCAATTCAACGTTGGCATCTACTGTGTCCAGACCCTGATCTTGCAGTGAGTACGCGCGAATTTTGTGACCAATTCCAATTCCTCGTCCTTCGTGTCCACGCAGGTACACAATCACTCCGGAACCCGCTGAATCAACAATGCTCATCGCAGCGGCAAGTTGGGGTCCACAATCGCAGCGCCGCGAACCAAACACATCGCCCGTTAAACATTCGCTGTGTACGCGCACTAACACGGGTGTATCACCGTTGACTTCGCCTTTTACAAAGGCCAAATGTTCAACGCCGTCAATTGTGCTGCGATAGGCAACACATGTAAACGAACCAAACTCTGTCGGGACAACTGCTTCGCCCATTCGTTCAACAAGTCGCTCATGGTGTCGGCGATATTCAATGAGTTGTGCGATTGATGACAACAACAGGCCGTGTTCATTGCAGAACTTGCGCAAGTCCGGCAAGCGCATCATCGTGCCGTCATCATTTTGAATCTCACAAATAATTCCCGCTGGTTGGCACCCTGCCAATCGCGCGAGATCAACAGCTGCTTCTGTGTGTCCTGCACGCTTCAACACACCGCCAGGTCGGGCACGCAATGGGAAAATGTGTCCAGGGCGAGCAAATGCTTTGTA
Source organism: Actinomycetota bacterium (assembly GCA_041173945.1). Lineage (GTDB taxonomy): Bacteria > Actinomycetota > Acidimicrobiia > Acidimicrobiales > Ilumatobacteraceae > UBA2093. Next base: position 3,310 of record JBEDHS010000106.1, on the reverse strand, counting down.
AGTCAACGTTGGGTCAGCAAGCGCACGAAGTGTTGCGGCGCGGTCGGCAGCACTAATGCCCGTCGTTGTTCCTTCAATCAAGTCGACTGTGTCGGTGAATGCGGTGCGCTGGCTTTCGGTGTTTTGTTCGACCATTAACGGCAAACGCAAGTCGTCGCATCGTTCGTCGGTTAACGGACAACACACAACACCCGTCGAGTAGCGCACGATAAATGCCAACTTCTCTGGCGTCGCGAACTCGGCCGCCATGATGAAGTCACCTTCATTTTCGCGATCTTCATCGTCGACAATCACCACCATTTCGCCACCAGCAATTGCGGCAATCACATCTTCAATGGGGTCCAATACAGAGTCACTCATCGTGCTTCTACTTTCATTTTCTGGGGTTTCATCACAATTTCGATGTCGTCACCCAATTGGGCAACCGACACAATGTTCATGTGGCGAAGGTCGTAGTTGTCGCCATCAAAGACGCCACGTGCATCCGCATCGCCCGAGACAATTGGGGCGATGTGAAAAACGTATGCATCCACTAGTCCATCTGTGTGAAAGGCGGTGGCAAGTGTGGGACCACCTTCAACCATCACCTGGAGTGCGCCTTGTTCGCCGAGTCCCTCAAGAAGTGCTTCGAGTTCCCCTTGCCACACAGTGCACGGCTGCACTTTTGCAGTTGCGGGCACATCTGTTGAGCGAGACACGACAATACGTCTCGGAGATGGACCATCAACATGGCGCACAGTTAGTTCGGGGTCGTCGGCAATAACAGTGCCGATTCCCACAACAATCGCATCGGACTGTGCGCGTAACTGGTGCACTCTGGTTCGGGCAATGTCACCAGTAATCCAACGCGGACCGTCGGGAAGAAAAGTACGACTATCGAGAGTCGTTGCCATCTTCAGCACAACAAACGGACGTCCTGTTGTGCGGTGGTGAATATAGGGAGCTAATTGCTCGGTGATGTCGTCTGCACACACACCAACTTCAACTGTGATTCCCGCATGACGCAACACTGCAAAACCATCTCCGGATACTTTCTCGTCGGGGTCGGTGATTCCGGCGATCACTGTGCTGATGCCTGCATCGATAATTGCCGTGGTGCACGGACCAGTACGACCAGTGTGAGAACACGGTTCCAATGTGCAATACAACGTGGCGCCACGTGTCGAGACACCAGCGTCACGTGCGGCTCGAATCGCCATCACTTCAGCGTGAGCTTCACCAGGGCGTTGGGTGGCACCTTCAAAAACAGATCCATCAACACAACGCAACACCGCACCCACCCACGGGTTGGGACGCGCGACCATGCGCGCGGTGTCAGCCATAACAATGGCACGGCGCATCAGCGCCTCGTGGTTCGTCATGTTGTGTCCTTGCTCCCATCCGGACTTTTACCGTCGGCCTCAGAATTTCACTGAGTCGGCTCCACCACCGAGATGATGGAGTTCGCGGGCTGTAACCGCCGGTCGGGACTTGCACCCAAACCCTGCAAGGGGTGTTTGTTGTTGTAAGGGAAATCCCTCGTAACCAATGCTATTGGTAGGGGTGTTTGGCCAACAACCCGAGGATGTGGCGCCACATCGGAAACACACTGTTGAGGTCCACTTTGGGATCACTTCCAAAGATGGGCGCGAAGGCTCCAACGCCCATACCAAGCGCGGCGATAATGATGGCTGCCGTCTCGGCATCTGATGCACTTAGCCCATCTGTTTCGTGATATCGACGACGGAGCGCGTCAAGAATCACCAAGTTGATTCCCTTTCGAGAGTCGTACCCTTCAAGGTTGAGCCACAAAAGCATGCGCACAGCCAATTGAATTCGTGGATCAAAAAGCGCAACTGCAGGTTCGCCGGGTGCAGCGGTTTCTGCTTCTTTCGATATTTCTTGTAAGAGATCTTGTGCGACTCGAGCGAGAAGATCGTTCTTTGAACCAAACCACGTGTGCACAAAGCCATGGTTCACATCAGCAAGCTCGGCAATATCACGCACACTGACTTCGGAGAATGGGCGGGTTTGAACGAGTTCCCGTGCCGCATTGGCGAGACGACGCTCACCCTCTTCGCGGCTAATTGGAGATCGCCGTTTCTGTACCTTTGCAGGTCCTGTCTTCTTCGTTGTTTTGGCGGCAGCGGTCTCACGAACAGTCACGAGATAAACCATAGGTCGGGTGCCTGACTGTTCCCGAGATCAGACCAGAATTACTTCAAGAACAGACATTGACTGTTACTCTTGCCCTTCAGCAGTTATCGACTTTTCGAAGTTGGTCCAGATGCGAGGAGAGACCTGATGTCACAAAATTTAAGTTGTCTCAAAGAACGACTACTCAAATCGTTATTGCTGACGGTGTCTCTGGCAATTATCGCTATCTCGCCAACTGCAATGTTTCCAACGAATGTTTCGGCGGCCACATTTACTGTCACGAGTCTCGCTGACGATGTAAGTAGCGGCACATTGCGCTGGGCCATAACGCAAGCAAATGCATCCCCGGGCGCTGACACCATCAGTTTCGATAACGCGGTCACAGGAACAATTACCTTGACATCAAATCTGCCTGCGATTACCGAGACACTCACAATCAGTGGGCCAGGACAGTCAAACCTCACAATTGATGGTGCGAATCAATACAGCATGTTCGCGGTTGCATTCCTCAATATTGGTGATGCTGACTCGGGAGTCATTTTTACAATTACAGATATCACTCTGGCAGGAGGTGGCGCTGCATCGGGCGAGGGAGAAGCACAGTTCATCTATAACTCACGAGCGACGGTAAGAGCGACGCGCGTGACCTTCCGAAACGCATCAAGAACGGCGGTGTCAAACTGGGGTGGACCTTCGGTGTCAACGTACACAGACTGCGTCTTCCGTAACAATTACATCGGAATTTTTGGAGACCATGGAACTACGCCCACGGCCACGACCAATGATGAGAGCGAATACACGAACCGAACCTATGTCGTTGATTCTCTTTTTGAAGAAAATCAAGTCGCGATTAGTCAAGAGCGCTGGACGAAAGTAACTGGATCAACCTTTAGAAATAACGGCGAAGCTGCAACCATCAATGGACTAAATCGCACTCAGATTTCTAACTCAACATTTACGGGGAACACGTACTCCATCTCTCATTTTAATTGGACTCCCACCGACTGGACGTCCGTGGGGCGAGCTAATCGTTTGCACGATGGAAATACTTTTCTCAATAACCAATATGCGTTTTATCTAGATGACAGTTGGAACGACGGTAACCGTTCGCAACAGTGGACCACGCTCTCAAACAATGAGTGGGATGGCTCTGGTATTTGGGTATATGCAAATG
>JBEDHS010000105.1:0-5766 GCA_041173945.1 Actinomycetota bacterium | reverse complement strand
GCTATCGACCCCGCAGATATTGCTGCATTAACGGCCTGTATTGACGTAGTGGTGGAGCATCTCGGTTCGTAGAGTGGTCGACAATGACACTGTCGATTGACGAAGTTCTCGAGCGTTACTGGGACGACATCGAACCTCTTCGCAACCCTGTCATGTTGGTGGCTCTGCGTGGCTTGTTCGATATTGGCGGCGTTGCAACATCGGCATTGGATTGGATGTTGAAAGAACGCGACTTCACTGTTGTTGCAGACATTGACCCCGATCCGTTCTTCGATTTCACTCAAGAGCGCCCCGAAGCGTATCTAGACGAGGACGGCGAGCGTCATCTTCGCTGGCCCGAAAATGAATTCGTCGTTATTCGCTACCCCGAAGGTGCACGCGACATGGTGGTGTTAAACGGTGTTGAACCACATGTTGCATGGGGAACATTCACAAAATCGATTGTCGATGTCGCACAAGGTTTGGGCTGCACATTGGTTATCAGTTTGGGTGCAGCCGCCGAACAAGTGCCGCATACTCGTGTGCCGTTTGTTGTCGGCTCCACCACAAATGATGATCTTGCCGCCCGATTGGGCCTGAGTCGCCCGCAGTATCAAGGACCAACCGGTGTTGCTGGCGTGTTGTTGGACGAGCTTGATCGGGCAGGTCTCACAAGTGTCAGCTTGCGTGTGGGTGTGCCCCATTATTTGATGCACGCTCAACACCCCAAAAGTGCAGCTGCATTGTTGCAACACCTACAACACGTCCTCGGCATCCCGACAGACCATGCGAACTTGCAATCAGAAATATCTCGTTGGCAAGAGTTGCATGACGCAGCAGTCAATTCAGATGCACAGGCATCGGCATATGTGGAAATGCTGGAGCGCCGACATGATCAAATCACCGAGCGCACTATGCCAACAGGTGACGATTTAGCAGCTGAATTAGAAGAGTTTTTACGCAACCAAGAAAACGGCCCCGACACACCGGGCGACGATTCCCACTAGAACAACTAGGGTAAAACCGTGAGGCGTTTTCTTCTGGTCTTTGTCTTGATGCCCGTTCTCATCGGGTTCCCCACACCACAAGTGTCGGCCAATGATTCATCAGAGACGCCTGCTCCCCCGTCAGCAGACGAAATCATGTATTGGACAGGGGGCATGGCCTCAACCGATTCAGATTGTGCTTTCAATCCAAACAAAGATCGACTGTGTGTAGACGAGGTTTATATAGATGGACGCAAGCTTGAATACAAAACAGCAGATTCACTACGAAACCAAAGTTCTGGATACATCCAGGTCCACGGATATTCAAGTTATTTCTACTGCTGGTCGCCGACATGGAGACCATCCAACGTCTCGAAATACAATGACCCAGAAGACCCCCGACACAGAGCTGAACTGTGTTCGTACTCGCAGTTCACGGTGTATTTCCCAAGCGAAGGGTCAAAACCATCTGAAACATTCCAACCAAAATTGACTATCAAAGTTCGCAAAATGATGGGAACGTTCCCGGGAACTCATCTGGGATTTCTTCATAGTTCAGGGCCCGTTCATGATTTCGTTCCAACTTCTGAAACAAATGAACATGCAACGCTGACTATTTCACCCGGGCTAGTAGTTGATGGCGGCGGATTCAACTTGTCATTGCAAGATACTCAACAACCTGAATTTGCACAGAGTCCATCGCGGTGGCAATACGGATTCTTCTTGGCGAGCGGAAAGGTCACGGGAACCTATGACCTTCTTTGGGGAACAGGCTTTGAAATTCTCCCGGAGTCATTCGGAGCATGGCAAGCCACGAATGCGTCAAGTTGGGGATTTTTTGGTGACTACCGAACTCCCGATTACGCGATACGAGTCGCTGGGCCCCACTTCAAGTACAAAGTCAATCCATCAGATCCCGATGAACTCAATACAGCATGGTTCACTGCATACATGCCAAGAGCTCTTGTGCAGCGTCAATTTGGATTGACCCCTGAACAAGCAAACGAGAGCAATATCGAAGTCACTCGCTCAGTAGGCAAAAACCCAACGCAACTACCTAGCACCTTCACCGCCACCACCTCCGGACTTCTCATAGAGACAGAAGGAATCACATTTTCGGCTCCGGTTGTTTCGATTAAGCGCAAAATCAACATAAAGAGAAACAAGCGAATGGCTCCCTCAAGCATCATCAATGCCGCGGGTATTCCAGGAAATCAACGCGCTTCGGCCCGAATAATCGTCAATCCATGTCGCAGTTCACGAAAAGGGTGTTTCTTTGCGAATTCACGATTCGTCTTTACCAAAAAAGGCGCATATCGATTCACAGTCTCCTACAAATCGAGAGATGGAAGAAAAAAATCTATTGTGAATCGTAGTCGTGTCACGGTTCGCGTGAGTTAACACGCGAACCGCACAACACCTGATTTACAGAGCGGCGAAACCGCTTTCCAGGTCTGCGATGATGTCACCGATTGACTCAAGTCCAACGGAGAGTCGCACCAAACCAGGTGCAACACCAGCAGAGCGCTGTTCTTCCTCTGTCAACTGGCTGTGTGTTGTCGATGCAGGGTGAATCACCAAACTGCGCACATCACCAATGTTTGCAACGTGGCTGTGAAGCGTGAGGGCCTCAGCGAACTTCTGCCCTGCTTCGCGACCACCTGACAATTCGAATGCGATGACCGAACCAAAGCCCTTGCCGCCGAAGTACTTCTTGGCGCGCTCGTGCCATGGGCTCGATGGCAAACCTGCGTAGTTGATTGATGCGACTTCTTTGCGTGTCTGCAAGAACTCAACAACCTTTGCTGTGTTTTCCCAGTGGCGATCCATACGCAACGACAATGTCTCAATTCCTTGCAAGATGCTCCATGCGTTGAATGGGCTAATTGCCATTCCCAAGTCGCGCAGCAACTGGACGCGTGCCTTGATGATGTATGCACCAGCGCCAAGTGCTGGCCAATATGCAAGACCGTGGTAGCTGGGGTCTGGCTCGGTGAAGTTCGGGAAACGACCACTTGCACCAAAGTCGAACTTGCCACCATCAACGATGCCGCCAGCAATCGATGTTCCATGTCCACCCAAGAACTTGGTCATTGAATGCACCACGATGTCGGCACCCCATTCCAAAGGACGAATTCCGTATGGCGTCGGCACGGTGTTGTCGAGCATCAACGGCACACCGATGTCGTGTGCAACTTTGGAAACGCCTTCAATGTCGAACACGTCGTTACGTGGGTTGGCGAGCACTTCACCAAAGAACAACTTGGTGTTGTCTTTCACCGCGCTCTTCCACTGTGTGAGATCATGTGGGTCGTCAACGAATGTGACATCGATGCCCATCTTCGGCAATGTGTAGTGCAACAAGTTGTATGTGCCTCCATACAGCGATGGCGATGCGACGATGTGTCCGCCCGACTCGACCACGTTCAAAATGGCGAGCGTTTCTGCGCTTTGTCCCGACGACACAACAAGTGCACCAGGCAAACCAACAGCTGTTGCTGTACCGCCTTCAAGAGACGACAAGCGTGCTTCGAGAACAGCTTGTGTCGGGTTCATGATGCGTGTGTAGATGTTTCCGATTTCAGCGAGTGCGAACAAGTTCGCTGCGTGTTGGGCGTCGCGGAATTGATACGACGTGGTCTGATAAATCGGCACTGCTCGTGCACCCGTGGTGGGGTCAGAAATCTGTCCGGCGTGGATTTGGCGGGTTTCAAAACCCCAATTGGCTTCACTCATAGCGGGCAACCATAGCGGGTAATTCCCGACTAACCAAGTCGGGAATTAAGAAAGATCGACGGCCTCAGTCAAGAGTTATCAATCCACATCAGCCTTATGAGTTATTCACCCATCATCACACCCACGAAATCATGTGTAGCAGTTAGTGCTACATTAAAGCCCATGGCAACAACCATTAGTCAGCGAGTCCTTCGTAACGACAGCGCCGAAATCATGCGTCGTCTTGAAGACGGCGAGACATTCCTCATTACTCGTAATGGAAAACAAATAGGAATCTTGAGTCCAGCACGACGTTCATATTTCGTGGACTCTGAAGTTCTTCTTGCCTCATTTGCGAATGCTCCGAAGATGAGTTACGAAGATCTCCGTCGGGATCTCGATGCCGTTGCCGATCCATCTGTGTTCCCAGATGAAAAGTGACTCAATCGATTTTGGGCTTCTTGACACATCTGTTGTCGTCGATCTCAACGAAATTTCAAAAGGCCAACTCCCCCATTCGAGTTGCATTAGTGCGTTAACACTGGCCGAACTATCCGCAGGCTTGGCAATAGCTAAAGAGCCGAACGTGCGACTTGTTCGTCAGTTTCATCTGCAACTTGTTGAAGCATCACTCGAGTTGCTGCCCTTCGATTCGCAATGTGCACGAATGTACGCACACGTCGTGGCGGCAGTGCAATCATCCGGAAGAAAAGCACGCGGTGCGCGCGCCGTTGATCTGATGATTGCAGCAACCGCAATGGCTCATCGTCTCCCGCTCTACACGCGCAATGCTGCAGACCTAAAAGGATGCGAGAAGCTCGTTCAGATCATCGCCGTGTAAGGCGGCAAGCATCAAGCACAACAAAAGAAAAGCCCCGGGTCACCGAAGTGATCCCGGGGCTTTTTCTATGAACTCATCAGCCGCCAGAAACTTCCGACACGGACTTCTTGCCAGCAGACAACCACGGCATCATCGAACGCAGGCGCTTGCCCACTTCTTCGATTGGATGCTTGGCGCCAGCGTCACGCAGTGCATTGAAGTTCACGCGGCCAGTCTCTGATTCCTTCACCCATTCGCGAGCGAACTTGCCACTCTGGATTTCCTTCAGAATCTTTTGCATCGACTTCTTGGTGGCAGGTGTAATCACGCGTGGTCCACGAGTGAGGTCGCCATATTCAGCAGTGTCCGAGATGCTGTAGCGCATACCGGTGATGCCCTCTTCATACATCAAGTCGACAATCAACTTCACTTCGTGCAAGCACTCGAAATAGGCCATCTCTGGCTGGTATCCAGCTTCCACCAATGTCTCGAATCCTGCTTGCACCAATGCAGCAACACCACCACAGAGAACTGCTTGTTCGCCGAACAAGTCTGTTTCTGTTTCTTCGGTGAAGGTGGTCTCAATAACGCCAGAGCGTGCGCCACCAATTGCTTCTGCATACGACAACGCAAGATCGCGTGCCTTACCGGTGAAATCTTGCTCGACTGCGATCAAACATGGAACACCGCCACCTTCTGTGTAGGTGCGACGCACCAAGTGGCCTGGGCCCTTGGGAGCAATCATGATCACGTCCACATTCTTCGGCGGACGAATGCGCTTGAAGCGAATGTTGAAACCATGAGCGAAAGCCAATGCCTTGCCGGGCTTCATGTAGCGCTTGATGTGTTCCTGGTAGGTGGCCTTTTGCTCGGTGTCGGGCATGGTCAACATGATTACGTCTGCCCACTTGGCAGCATCGGCGATCGACTTCACGGTCAGCCCGGCTGCCTCTGCCTTCGCGGCAGATGCTGAGCCCGCACGCAATCCGACAACCACCTGGACGCCACTGTCGCGCAGGTTCAACGCATGGGCATGGCCTTGCGAGCCATAACCGATAATTGCGACCTTTTTGCTGCGAATCAGCGCCGGATCTGCGTCTTTTTCGTAATACATCTGTGCTGCCATCAGCTTGCCTTTCCCTTCGTGGCACCTTTTCGTGCCTCACGATCCAATCGGGCCAATGCGACCCGGCCCGTTCTTTGGCTCTCCACGATGCCATATTCCCGCAACAATTCCTCAAAATCGTCGAGTTTCTCGGGGGTTCC
>JBEDHS010000104.1:0-2814 GCA_041173945.1 Actinomycetota bacterium | reverse complement strand
CCGGATTGAGCCACATTGAATCATTGGTTGTTGCCGAGGAATTTGCTCGCGCTGGTGTTCCAGAAGGTGGCCCCAATGATGGTTTCGGTATCGGCATGTTGGGTAACACATTGTTGGCAATAGGTACCGAGGAACAAAAGCGTCACTACTTGCCACGAGTTCTTTCTGGCGAGGATCGTTGGTGTCAGGGTTATTCAGAACCTGCTGCCGGCTCAGACTTAGGCAACCTTGGATGTCGCGCAGTTCTCGACGGTGATGAATGGGTTATCAATGGTCAAAAGATTTGGACCTCTGCGGGACATCTCGCTAACCACATCTTTGTGCTCGCACGCACCGCACCCGATGAAGTGAAGCACCGAGGTATCACCTTCTTGCTTGTTGATATGCGTCAACCAGGTGTCGAAGTGCGGCCTATCAAGATGATGTCCGGAGATTCGGAATTCAATGAAGTGTTCTTTACCGATGCCCGGTGCCCGAAGGAAAATGTTGTTGGCGAAGTGAATGGTGGCTGGATGGTTGCCATGACGTTGCTCGGTAACGAACGAGGTGCAGGTGCTGTTGTGAGCAGTATTTCTTTCCGAGGCGAGCTCGACAAATTGACACGACTCGCAAAAGAAAAGGGCATGACATCAGACCCTCATATTCGCCAACGTTTGATGAGCGCACATACGAAAGTCGAAATCATGCGGTTCCTCGGTTATCGCGTGTTGACCTCATTTATGAAAGGTCATCAACCGGGACCCGATGCGTCGATTGGAAAACTGTGGTGGAGTGAATATCACAAAGAAGTGACCGAACTGGCGGTTGACATTTTGGGTGCGGACGCAATGATTCCGGTTGGCCAAACCCCACACACTGCGTTCACTACTGATTCGCCAGGATCGCCAAATGACAGCGCGAACTGGGTGGGTGTTTTCTTGAATGCCCGAGCGGGAACTATCTATGCCGGTACAAGTCAAGTGCAACGCAACATCGTGGGTGAACAAGTGCTCGGACTTCCCAAAGAGCCACGTTCTGATGCTGGTCCGTGGAAGAACATTCCGGGCCACGGATAACGATTAAGAACAAGCGAGTAAACATGACAACGCCGGTGTACATCCTGGGTGGATATCAAACAGACTTTTCGCGAAGTTTCGCTCGAGAGGGTCTCGATATCTCCGACATGATGCGCGAGGCGATTCTCGGGGCACTCGAGGATGCATCAGTTGATGCAGCAGACATTGACACCATTCATGTGGGTAATGCATTTTCCGAATTACAGCGACAACAAGGACACCTCGGTGCATTAGCGATTCAAGTGGTTCCCGAATTGTGGGGTAAGCCAGCCATGCGACATGAAGGTGCATGTGCATCGTCGTCGCTGGCGATTTTGTCGGCGATGGCCGAAATTGAAGCTGGTCGTTACGACGTCGCGCTGATTGTGGGTGTCGAAGAACAAAAAGCGATCCCAGGTGATCAGTCGTCCATCAATCAAAATGCTGCAGCGTGGCAGGGACATGAGGGAATCGCGTGCACGTTCATGTGGCCAGCGGTTTTTGGTTTGTTGGCAGAGGAATACCGCTATCGATACGGACTAGATCGTCAGTATTTAAATCGCATCGCCGAGATTAATTACGGGAATGCAAAACTAAATCCGTTGGCACAAACCCGTTCATGGAAGTTCACCGACCTCAGTTTCACTGATGATGATGTGGCTAATCCGATTATTGAACCGGGGACTCGTCGACAAGATTGTGGTCAGATCACAGACGGCGCGACTGCCCTCGTGGTGTGTTCGGAAAAATATTTCGAACAGTATTCACGTCGCACACGCCGCACTGTTTCCAATACCGCTCAGATTTTGGGTTGGGGTCATCGCAATGCGGGCATCAAGTTTTCCGACAAACTTGAACGCAGCAAGGATGATCAGCTGGTATTTCCACACGTGCATCGCGCTATTTCCGAGGCGTTGAGTCGCGCGGGCGTCTCAGATGTGATGCAACTAGATGGAATTGAGACACACGATTGCTTCACTGCGACTGAGTACATGGCAATTGACCATTTCGGAATCACAGCGCCCGGCGAGTCGTGGAAAGCAATCGAATCTGGACTTATTGAACGAGAGGGCGCACTCCCAATTAATCCGAGTGGAGGCTTAATTGGTGGGGGCCATCCTGTGGGGGCCACCGGGGCACGCATGGTGTGTGATGCCATGAAACAAGTAACCAATCACGCGGGTGACATTCAGATAGAAGGTGCAAAAACTTTCGCCACGTTGAACATCGGTGGGTCGTTGTCTACCGTCGCGAGCTTTGTTGTAGGTGTGCGCTAGTTCTTCTGGCGCGGGGAATAATCGATTTCTGGACACGTGAGATTTGACAATAGTTGCGGCGCTTCTTCTTCCAGTGCAGCACATAGTGCAGGTTCAAACCAGTTGGTGTTGAGATCGATGGCACTGTTGTCATCGGTTGGTGACCAATCAATCGGTTTGCCGAATGACACGTGCACTCCATCGGGGAGATACGAACGAATATCCACACGAGAAGAAAATTCGTTGAGATCTAGTAAATAAAATTCCTGTTCAGCTCGTAGTTCAAGAAGAAAATCGTTATATAAATTTGGGAAACGTTCATCCTCGATCTCGTTGTGGTTGACAACTGCTATGAGTTTCACTCTTTCAAATTTTCGAAAATGCGCGAAAAGAGAAAGGTATTCATTTTTTAGCCACCTTCGATATTCAGCATCAGAAATATCAAAGAACTCGTCACCTGGAATTTCCAAAGGATCTCGACCGAATACGTCCCACTTGCCTCCCCAGACGACGACGACGTCAGC
>JBEDHS010000103.1:0-8629 GCA_041173945.1 Actinomycetota bacterium | reverse complement strand
GGATCTCATGCACGAGCCTCGTCCACTTTCTGATTGGCCCGACGATCATGGTCAATTCGCTGCGAACACAAATGTGATTGGACATGCGGGAAAAACGTTTGCCATCGTGGAGGCTGGTTCGCCACCAGTTGAGTTGTCATATGAACTGGACACAGTGCGAATATCAAATCTTGATGGATCACTTCCTCATGCATTTTCGGCTCATCCAAAAAAAGATCCGCTGACCGGAGAACTTCACGTCATGACTTACTGGTGGGGTTGGGGTAACCAAGTCCAATATTTAGTTGTCGGAACAGATGGTCGCGTCCGGCGCAGTGTGGATGTTCCCACCGCAGGTGGACCAATGATCCACGACATTGCATTCACGGAGAAATACGTACTGGTGTTTGATCTTCCCGCTGTGTTCAATCTTGAAGCAGCCATGTCTGGAGCAAGTCTTCCCTATTACTGGGATAACAACTATGACGCTCGTATTGGTCTACTACCTCGTGAAGGCAACGCCGAAGATGTGCAATGGATCAGTATCGATCCTTGTTATATCTTCCACCCAATGAACGCATACGACGATGGTGACACAGTGATACTTGATGCTGCCCGACACCGGAAAATGTTTGATCGGGAACGCCGTGGTCCGAGCGAAGGCCCGCCCACCCTTGACAGATGGTTTCTCAATACTGCAACAGGAAAGTCAACCCATCAACGAATTGACGACCGTCCACAGGAATTTCCAAGAATTAATGAGTCGCTCATTGGTCAGCCCTATCGCTTTGGATACACCGCTGGAGTTGGCCCTCACTTTGCTCAAGACACATTGGTGAAAGTAGATCTATCCAACAACACAACTGAAGCACGCACCGACACAACCCGATATGGCTACGGTGAGCCTGTTTTCATTCCACGTCAAGGCTCCCAATCGGAAGATGATGGTTACATCATGGCGCTTCGTTTGGACACAGAGACGCAGACTTCAGACCTTGCGGTATTTGATGCGCAAGCTTTGACAGATGAACCCATTGCAGTGGTCAAGATTCCTGCACGAGTACCAAATGGATTTCACGGCAACTGGATTCCCGATAACCAGTAATTTCACAATAGGGCAACACCTTCGCCCAATGTTGCGCGGAACTAGATTGAATCAGGTGAGGTTGTGCCCGTGCTGATTTGGATGGATTTAGAAATGACTGGCCTTGACGTGGAACGCCATGTGATTGTCGAGATTGCAACTCTGGTCACCGACGACGACCTTAATATCGTCGCCGAGGGGCCAGATTTAGTGATTGCCCATCCCGACGAAGTGCTCGCCGAGATGGACGATTTTGTCACCAATATGCACACCACCTCGGGGCTCTTGGAGTTGATGAAGGTGTCGACGATTTCAAATGATGAAGCGATGCAGCAGACTCTGGACTTCATCAAGATTCATAGCCCTGAACCCGGGAAGATTCCGTTGTGTGGAAACTCCATCCGCACGGACCGTGCATTTCTTGCCAAGTACATGCCCGAGATTGAAAACTGGCTTCACTACCGCTGTGTTGATGTGTCCACCATCAAAGAACTTGTTCGACGATGGAACCCGGGACTTGAACATGCGCGACCAAAAAGTGAAGGCGTGACCCATCGCGCGATGGACGATGTAAAAGACAGCATCGCAGAGCTGAAGTTTTATCGTGAACGTGTGTTTCGCGGCGCAGATGAAACAAAGAAAAAGAATTCGCTGACTTAACGAAGCCGTCCGCACCACATCGCAGCATGCATTGTGGAGTCCACACGAAGTTGTGCATCTACTTCGTCGTCACGTGTCACAAGATGTCGAACAGGGTTGTGACCCGGTTCTACTTGCACCACATGTTCCACGACAGCGCGCAAGGGAGCCTTCAAGGACGGATGTTTATCGAGATGTTCTTCCAGTATTTCCCAATACGCCGCATTGTTCATGTGCCCTACTGCATCAAAATCTGATGATCGCAACACCCACGGAGACTGCACCGCATCGGCGTCAACAAAATCTTTGTTTTTCAACAACAAACGTGCCCCGACGGTGCGTCCATTTGCCGATGCTGTCAATGTTTCGACGACATCGTCGGGAACTTTGCTTGGTTGAAGCGAATGTTGGTCGACATGCACCCACAACGCTGCTGCATCAACAAGTGCTTCTCCATCAACGGTGCGAATCTGTGTCCGTCGCTCTGCCCAATGTGATCCCAATCCGCCACACCATGTCACAAGATCGATTTCTTGCAAATACTTCGGAAAAGCGTGCACATCGATAACAGTGCGACGCACCACCCACCAATGAGGATCGCTCCAGTTGGCATCACGCGTGTCGTCGTTTGAGACATCCTGCAAATACCGTGCAATCGCATCCAGTCGAAGACGACCACGTGGCGTCGCATCACCCAGTCGAACCCGACGACGAGCGGCAAATTCGCGGCCCACTCCCGTGCCAGGCACCATCTCAAAATTCAGGCTTGCCTCGCGAAACGACATCGCTTCACCCTATCTGTGCGACGAAAACCCTTGAAAATAAAGGATTTCATTAATTCAGTTGAATTATCTCTGAGAACATGGTTTCCTAGAAGCCTCATGCGTATCAACCAGACCACCGCTTTCACAGGCACCGCGGCCACAGCCGCGGCTTTTGCCTATGCGTCGACGGTGGCCGTGCATGCATTCACCATGTGGTCATCGCCGAGCGTGAACAAGCCGAATAAGCGTTTCACCCGGTGGCCCAGTGGGGTTGTGAACTAAAGAGTTCACAACCAACTCACCTAAGGCCGCCGGGGTTCCACCCGAGCGGCCTTTTTGTTTTATCCGCCCACAACACCAGACACCCACACTCCACAGAAAGGAACACACACCATGTACTCATCTCTCAATCTCGAATTCGGCGGAACAACCCGTGTCGAGGAGCCATTGGTCGTCTCGTCCAAGCGTTGCTCCGACGGCAACGGCACCTTGAGTTACCTGTTCTTTTCCGAGGAGTGGGTCGACGTTCAGCGCGCCAAGGCCATTTGTGCGCGATGTAGCGACCGGGAGCAATGTCTCCAAGGGGCCCTCGAGCGCGAGGAGCCCTGGGGCGTCTGGGGCGGCGAGGAACTCGACATGGGTCGAATCGCCGTTGTTCGTCGGCCCCGAGGCCGCCCGCCTGTCAATGGGCGACCCGTCACATCGATTCCTGAGGTACCAATCCCTGCCCACCTCGTAGCCTGAGTACATGCAGTGGAACCGAAAAAAGGTCTTTATTGCGGTTTCATTCTTCGTACTACTAGTCAGCGTCGTCGGTGGGCTGACCCTCAGTCGGTCTACCGATGACGTTGACGTCAAACTCACTGATCCCGGGGTCACAGCGACCCCGGGCATCGGCACCAACGCCAATGCATCGGGAAAACTATTCCCTCGTACTTCCGTTGTAGACATCAACAGCCAAGAAGATGTCGAACTAGCCGCCAAGGCGGCGCCCATGGTGGTGAATTTCTGGTTCTCAACGTGTGAACCTTGCAAGCGCGAGATGCCCGCACTTGCCGCAGCAGCAAAAAAATACGGTGCGGCGGTGTCGTTCGTGGGAGTCAACCCCAATGACACAGCGACTGCCGCACGAACATTTCTCGAAAAATACTCCGTCACGTTTCCTAACTATCTAGACGATGGGGATCTGATGGCCGACGTCGGCATCGTCAACATGCCCACCACGGTGTTCGTGAACACCAATGGAATCATCGTTGCAACACATGCCGGGGAGATCACAGCAGAGCAAATAGACGAAATCATCACCGAAGAATTCGGAGTGCAATCTTGATTGCTGTGGAGGGGAATTTTGCCTACAGCTTCATTCTTGGCGTGATGGCTGCGATCAATCCCTGTGGGTTTGTGTTACTTCCCACATACTTGGTGTACTACCTCGGAACCGAGATCAATCGTGGCCCTGAATCACGCGCGGCAACGCTGCGTCGTGGTCTCTCTGTTGGCACAGCAGTCTCTGCAGGTTTCGTGGGCTTGTTCTTGGTGGTCGGAATCATCTCTCGAGCATTCACCAATACGATCGTCACTCATTCCAAATATGCATCTTTGGTCATTGGTATCGCGCTCGTAGCGATGGGTATCGCAATGTTTTTGGGTTGGAAACCACCGATTGCCCAACCAAATATTTCGGTGCAACGTCAACGCACAGTGTGGAACATGTTTTTGTTTGGAATCGTGTACGCCATTGCATCGATCGGTTGCACGATCGGATTTCTCACATCTGTCATTTTGGGTTCCATCAACAGACAGGGATATGTCTCAGGCGTATTGAGCATCACGTTGTATGGCCTCGGCATGGGGCTCCTTGTTACCTCGTTAACGGTGGCCCTGGCATTTGCTCGCGTTGGGCTTGTGAAGTCATTAAAAAAAGGATTTCGATGGTTCGATCGCGTCTCGGCTGGCTTTGTCACTCTGACGGGCGTGTACCTCAGTTGGTACTGGTTTAGTTCCATTACCGACAGAGGCGCCAACGGCATCATCACACGTGTCGACAGCGTGCAGACACGAGTCGCTGAATTCTTGAACAACATCGGTGCGCCCATGTTGGCAATCATTTTTGGTCTCATTGTTGGCGTTGCAGTGTTTTTCATTCGGCGTCCTGTTCGCGATAATCAGTCATGAATTTGTCCGAACTACTTACCCGCGATGATGTCACCGAAGAGTGTGTGCTGCGCTCGCGATTCGGTTTCATGGCATTTCATGGAGGATCACTCGAGGAGATGACCGACGTGATTGCATCGGCTGCTGCAGAAAAATGTGGGGCATCGTATTACGGCATCCAATTACCCGACAATCTCGAATGGCATATTCCCTCTCATAAAGTCACCGCCGACCAATCCCCATTGCTGGAGACGTTTTTGTCCCATGTCTCAGTTGTCATCACCGTGCACGGATTCGGTCGTGCAGGATTCTTCACATCGCTGTTGTTGGGTGGTCGCAATCGACGCCTTGCACAACACCTCAGTGCACACCTACGTACGCATCTGCCCGCCTATCGCATCATCGACGAACTCGATGACATTCCGCAAAACTTGCGTGGACTCCACCAAGACAATCCCGTCAATGTTGTTGAACACGCGGGTGTGCAACTGGAATTGCCTCCGCGAGTGCGTGGTTCAAGTCCGCTGTGGTGGGACTGGGAAGGCCCGGGCCTCACTCCCCACACACAGTCACTCATCGAAGCACTCGCAGTTGCCGCTGCAACGTGGCAACACGACAACCCCAGTTATTCAGGGCGCTAGGCGTACCGCTCGCCACACCTGGCCGTGGCGCGAATAGCGAAACCGGTCGTGCAGCCGGCTTGGTCGACCCTGCCAAAACTCAATGGTCTCAATCGACAACACGTATCCGCCCCAATGTGGCGGACGTGGCACATCTACTCCGGCGAAACGTTGTTCAACTTCTTCAACCCACTCATCGAGATCTCGCCGAGTGCCAATGACTTCAGATTGCGGTGATGCCCAGGCACCAATTTGAGATGACCGCGGTCGCGATGCAAAGTAAGCATCGCTCGCCTCGTCTGAGGCCAGTGTGATTGTTCCACGAACACGCACTGAGCGATGCAACTGCAGCCATGCAAATGTTGCGCTCGCCTTGTTGTGGCTAGCGATCTGTTGACCTTTTGCACTCAAGCGATTGGTGTAAAAAGTGATTCCGTTATCGGAAATATCGCGCGCCAACACAACGCGTGCATCGGGGTGACCCTCGTCGTCCAGTGTGGATAACACCATGGCATTTGGTTCCGCAGCACCAGCCGCTTCTGCTTGATCGTGCCATCTCACCAAAAGGTCGACGGGGTTAGCCAAGAGATCGTCAATGTCGAGACCTTCAGTCTCATATTGCAGTCGGCGATCGGCGATTCCCATGAGTGATCAACAATCTCACCGAGGAGATACAGCCATCTCATAGGTCGGTGATTGAGGCGTGCCGGACACGATTGTCAAAGCCACCGCTTGTGAGCCCGACTTCAACTGAGAAGTCGCAATCGCAGCGGTATACGACACAGTTTCACCCCCTGCTACTCCCGACACTTCCCCCACAAAACCAGCGACCACGCCATCGACAGTGATAACCCCGACCGCATCTTTTGGAATCGATTGCGAGACGGTGATTTCTCCAGAAATCATGACTGGCACTTGGGCAAATCGCGCCGCGCTGATGTTGTTGAATTGATCCTTCTGATCGACTGACCACGACGAGATCGACGATGATCTCGATGTCGAGGTGACTGGTGTTGAAATCAGTTCAGCAAACCGTCCGTAACTGAATATTCCATCTACACCGCCGGAGACGGGAACATATGAGTTATATAGTTCAACGCGATCCAGGATGGCAGTCCAATCAGAAGTCAGATTCGTTTTTCCATCTGGCCAATTCACTTCGCGCGATGGGCGATCTGGGCAATTGTCGCGCAGATCAACACCGTCATATGTCCATCCCGCATCAAGTCCCTTCACACCAGCAACAGTGGGCAATATGTCCACATGCATCACATCACAGTCGCTAATTACAGGCTCTTGTTGTGCAGGGTATTTAATAAATAGCGGAACACGGTAAAGGTCTTCCAGCGTCCCCGGTTGATTTGGATTCACTACACGACGGCGAGTGGTCCCGCCCTCCATTGACAAACCATGATCAGCAACAACAACGATCATCGTGCGATCCCAATTGTCAGACTGCTTTAGATCTGTCACCATTTTCCCAATCATGGCGTCGACACCTGTGTACTGCATCAGAAATGACTGATACTGATCAATCAGCACATTCTCATCGGTCGAATTGTCCGGAACAGTCACATCTTTCACTCGTCCGGGGTTTGGTATCTGTGGATACGTTCTCTGATCGGGTGTCAGCTTCCACGGCCGATGTGGCAACATCACGTGTTGAAAATGCAGAACAGAGCTTGCCGATTTTTGTGCTCGTTCCACCATTGCTTCAAACGCAGGAATCAGCGAAGCTGGACCATCACTGCGAAAACCAGCTCGCACTTCTTCTTGAGTTTCGGCATCAAGACTCGACTCAACAATGTCCTCTTCATTGTCATCAATCGGTTTCTCAAACTCGTCATCAATGACTACATCGTCGTTTCCGCCGAAACCTCCCCATGTCTCATCGATCGCAGGCAAATTATCTCGAAGTTGCGCCGGCAAAATCTTGTGGCCTAAGACCACTAAAGAATCTTTCAGAAACTGCTGAAAACTAAACGTCTTTGATGCCGAAATCACTTGTTCATCAGTTGTTTCCGACTCTGCTTGTGTGGAACTTGATGAATAAATGGTCCCGCACACTGAATCTGGACACAAAGACGTGGTGAATTCACGAACATCAAATTCCGAATAGGAATTCATCAATGTAAAAATATTTTTTTCATGAGTGGCCAGAATCGGTGGGGCACCAACCTTCGGCTTCAATCCTGTCAACATAGATGGCACTGCGTCGGTGGTTGTTTGTGAACCAGACAACGCATTGCGATACCACGTCGAGGCATCAGCTAACGCGGCAAAACCCGGGAAACGTTCTCGATTGATTTGACCTTGTTGGTCTACTAAGGGAAATAACGGTGCTTCATCTAAAACCACCCACACCACCGACACATCTTCTGATGGAACAGTGCTGTCATTCTGGGTGCTCTGGTTCACATCGAGTGCAGTCACCTCTGGAACCCAGACAAGATCGCGGACAGAAAACGTAAAAGTGAAGGCCACAATCACGGCAAGCAGCGACATCCAACGCGCCCACGTTTTGATGCCATCGAACCGATGGAACAGCCACAACAACCCCGCAGCGACGACGCCGGCACCTAGGAGATGAAGAATCCACGCGGGACGATCGAGTGATCGTGTGAGCACGAGAACCACACCGATACATAACAGATACACAAAGCTGTAATGCAACACGCGTGAAAAACGTGGAGCGAGCCACTGAACCACTGCATCGCTCACGGTGAACAGAAGCGGAATCGAGAACAACACCACGCCCATAAAGCCCAAGATTCCGATTCCTTCGAATCCGGCGGTGGTAAAAATTGTCAGATTCTCGCCATAGAGCTGCAATAAAGGTTGCCCAACGACAGCAGTGGACAAGGCAAGGTACACCAGAAAATGAGACCTCAACAAAGCGACATCAACGCGACTTTCAGTTTTTGTTGATGCAGGACTATTCATCGATGCAACCAACTTTCTTCTGAATATTGCGAACAGGTATGTAAAAGTTTACGGCTTTCGAACCGCGTGGAAAATGGTGCGTGTTCCACCTGCAAGAAGCAGTTTTTGTCGAATGTCGAATCTTTGCGTCAATAATCGTTCGAAGTTTTCCAACGTGAAGTCGTCGTGGACTCCTGCCCGTTTATTGATGATCAACTTGCGCACTTTGGGATCGTCGGCATGTGGCATCTCAATCACAATCTCGGGTGCAATATCGGCAAGCAATGCGATTTGAGATTCAATCGGCACATTGAACGTGATGGCAAGGTGATGAATTACTGCGAGATACAGCACAATACTTGGATTACCACGTTCGAAAATACCGGTGCGCTCCCGACCACGCCAACCAATTCCACCACCAGCGTCAGAGAGATCGACATAGAGAGGAAGAATCTTGTCGTTCTTTT
>JBEDHS010000102.1:0-3306 GCA_041173945.1 Actinomycetota bacterium | reverse complement strand
CTCTTAAACCTCGCCCTTTTAGGTCTGTGTGTGACTGCATTGCCGATGGGGGCAGAACCGCTGCCAGCCAACGCTACGTCTGTCAGTTCACTCTTCTTCAACTTGAATGCTGGGGACTCTGGCTCGTATTCACCATCTGCACCATCTATCTGGAGAGATCTCGCGGGCGATCGCAATGGAACAATCGTTGGGAACCTTACTTACGACGACGGAACTAAGGCATTGAGCTTTCCTGGCAGCGCGGGGAGCTACGTCGATATGGGAGCTGGTTTCAACGACTTTGGACAAGGAATCACCATTGAATTTGAAGGACACTTCGGCGCCATAAACCAAGCGTGGGAGCGAATTTTTGACTTTGGTCGAGGTGAAGCCTTAGACAACATTTGGGTCGGCGTATACGGAGGCCCCGTTAGCAACTCGCTAGCAGTTGAGATTTTGAATCCAAGTTTCTCTAATAGACATTGCATCTCTAAAGAGAACCTCCTGACAGCAAATACGTTTGCAAAATGGACGATTACTCTCGATGGCACGTCTTGTCAGATGTATAAAAACGGCGTGGTTGTAGAAACACAACAAAGGTGCGCAGACGGAAATGGCTGTACATGGAGCGCGGAGACTTCACCTCTAGCCTTAACCACTCCATACCCCGTCCTTCCGCGAAACATTGCGCGCACGAATAATTACATTGGAAAAAGTAACTGGGCACAAGATCCCGCCTTCGATGGCGCAATTAAATATGTTCGTATTTTTACAAGTGCACTCAACAGCACCGAAGTTCAAAACAATGCGACTACTTACACGCTGACCTATGCGTCGACTAATTCGGACTCTGGCACGGCACCATCAGCTCAGACAGGAAATGGTCTCATCACCCTCGCTGGGAACACGGGCAGCATGGTCAAAGATGGATATGTCTTTGCTGGATGGGCAACGGCTCAAGGCGCAACAACAGCAATTGCGGGTGCGTACAATCTGACCGCGGACACAACGCTCCACCCAGTGTGGGTATCTATTCCCAGTGCCCCAAGAATCTCCGTATCGAGTGCATCAGCCACTTCGCTGTCAGTTTCGATCACCCCACCAGCAATCAATGCAGATTCGGTTGACGGGTACCGCATCGAGAGATCAACGAACGGAACCGACTGGACACTTGTGTCAAATGACGTGGCTGATGGCGCACCTTCTCACACAATTACTGGACTGACAACAGGTACGCCGTATTACGTACGAGTTGCCGCGAAGTACGCTGGAGCAATCAGTGCGTACGGGTACAACTGGCAACCGATTTACGAAGTCACAAGCCCTAAACGAAACAGTGGCGCAATTGTCTATGCAGACGGATTTGGCCTCAATAACGGAGACGCTGCAACAGAGCACGCATCAACTGCATTTACACGCGTCAGATACCGCATGGCCGCAACCTACGGAAGTGCAAACAACTACGTTGATGCAAACTTCTTACGAACTCTTGGTACAAAAACTTCATACAGCGAATCTTTCGACAGCCTCGCGCGACTACGAGTGCCCACTACAAGTAACGGTGACCCCGACACCTCTGATCCAAATCATTTCGAGATCCATGCAAATGTGTCAGATCTCACTGTGGAGTCAAACGTGTCCGGCGTACAAAACGGTAAGGATCTTGATGGACGTCTCGAAATCTGGCCGTGGAATTACGAAACTACTCCTGCGACAGGTATCACACCGCGAACATCGGTTCCCGACACTTACGACGATGCAGATTCTCCCATTTTGACGAAGACTGGACAGGTTCAAGGTTTCAGAAGCGAATATGGATCTTTCCAGTTGCATCGACTCTCTAATACATCAGCCGACAACAAAACAATTTTTGCGTGGAACCGTCATCTTGATCAGAACTACCAAGATCTTGGCTTTGGTCAGTACGAAGGCACTCATAGCGACTGGACATTTGCAGCCGAGGTCACTGCGTACCAAAACCAACCACGCACCAACTTCAATCTCAAAATCTTCATCGATGTGCCGGTATCTCCAGTTGCTACCAGCTACACAGTTTCATACAGCATGGGCGATGGTGGTTCAGGAATTGCACCTTCGACTCCCGTATCTGTCTCTGATGGATCAACGTTCACTACTCCAGCGAACACATTCACTCGTGCCGGATACTCCTTTGCTGGATGGAGCGACGGAACAAATACATACACCGAAGGTGCAACATATCCATCGACAGGAACAGTCTCGGGCAATGTTGCGCTCACTGCGACATGGTCACCAAACACACTTACTGTCACACTCGACGAACACGGCGGATCCACAATCTCTGACTTGTCCACACAAACCGGCGGTTCCCTAGCGTCGCCACTAGAAATACCCACGCGTGACGGATACACATTCAACGGGTGGTTCATCGCGTCATCGGGCGGAACCGCAATCTCGTTCCCCTACACACATGGGCAAACAACCAACTTCACACTTCACGCACAATGGACACCGTTACAACAAGATTCACCGAACGACTCGACTCCCCCATCGCAAGATACTGAACCCATCAACACACCGAATATTCCAAGTACGCCGGAAACATCAACAGATACTTCAAGTGCTACGGAAACAAATGTGTTAACTAATCCCGACACCGCGGTGAAACCACTCGCTCCCTTAAGCAACGTCGCCAAAGAAAAGAACAAAGCGAGCACCAAGAGTTCAACGTCTTCAGCATCTCGTCTGCCGATAACAGGCGAACAAATTGCCGCGCGCATCATGACAGCCCTGATGGCTATTGCTGGTGGCGGACTGCTGATGAGGCGTCGTCGCTACAACTAAGCAACTTCTGTCAATCTTCAATGAGAGGCAGATCTGAGGTTACTGCGTGCGACTTCACCCGCAATAGATACAAGTCCGATGGAAAATCACCGCTGAGTTAGATCCTGTTTCCACGCACGAAATCTGTCGTGTCGAACACCACTTGGCCCAACACCGTCGGCTGAACCATCGGGGAACAACCGCAACACGAGTTGCACTTTGACGTCATCGAACCGGCACGCGAAGCACCACGCATCGGCATCTCTAGTCGGCCCAGCACGCCACAACAATCACTCGACTATCCAAGCCTTACACTCTTAAATATCTTCTATTTAATTGATGAAAAGTTGCTTTTCATGTGCTTGCTTACGATGATTGCGGTGTGGAAATTGCATACTCGCGGTCTATACGTTTGAGATTCTTCAGGATTTCTATTGGCTCCTGCATCCTTGCCTCGACCATTGCTGTTCTTACCGATATTTCTTTGACGACGTCGCCTGCCGTGGCCAACGGGGACGGAATTAC
>JBEDHS010000101.1:0-11508 GCA_041173945.1 Actinomycetota bacterium | reverse complement strand
CATTGGCTCGACATTGAACGGTGAAAGTGTGTCGAAGGGGCGCAGTATTTTTGCCGATCGCATCGGTGAACAAGTGGCTTCGCCTCTCCTTACCTTGATTGACGATCCAACTGACTCGCGCAGCTATTTCGCTCGTGAAACAGATGGCGACGGTTTGGCTGCACGTCGTAACGTACTGATTGAAAACGGCGTGCTGAAAATGTTTGTACACGATGCATACAGCGCACGACGCATGAACACCAAGAGCACAGGAAACGCCGGCGGATGTGTGGCATTACAGATCACCCCGGGAGTGAAAACCCAAGAAGAGCTCATTGCCGAGATCGCAGATGGTGTGTTGATTGACAGTGTTCAAGGTTTGCACAGTGGGGTGAACCCCGTGTCGGGAGATTTTTCGACAGGCGCATCGGGATTGTTAATTAGAGATGGAAAGACCGCAGAACCAGTGCGCGAATTCACCATCGCCTCGACACTGCAAAGAATGCTTCTCGATGTTGAAGCAGTGGGCTGCGATGTGGACTGGTTGCCGATGCGAGCAGCAGGGGTTTCTCTGGTGATTTCTGGCGTGACGATGAGTGGTGCGTAACGACAATGGCACGACCAAGCGCAACTGCAATCGAACGCCATCCTCACTTGGCGCACGAATGCCCTGCGGGTTTTGTGCGAGTCGACATGCACACCCACACCATGTTTTCTGGTGATTCCACCACCACATTTGATGAAGTTGCCGAGTCGGTGGTGGAGGCGGGAATTGATGTTCTTTGCATCACCGACCACAACGCAGTAGACGGTGCTCGACGACTCACTGATGCATTGAAAGACATTTGTCGGGTGATTATTGGTGAAGAAGTGCGCACACACACCGGCGAAATAATTGGTTTGTTCTTAACCGAAAAGATTTCCTACGGCGCACCAGCGGCAGCAACCGCCATGCAGATTCGCCAACAAGGGGGAATTGTGTATGTCCCGCACCCCTTCGATCCGATGCGTAAGAACTTGACCGAAGCGTCGCTGGTGGAAATTGTCGATGCGGGCCTCGTTGATGCAATTGAAGCATTCAATGCAAAGACGTCGCTGCAATCTTTGAATGCTCGTGCTGCGGAATTCGGACACGACAAAAACTTGGTTCTTGGTGCGGGCAGCGATGCTCATGTGCCGCATGCATTAGGTGCGGCCTACATGGAAATGCCAGATTTTGACGGACCAAGTGACTTTCTTGCCAAACTGCGTGAAGGCACCGTGGTGGGACACCATTGGGACAAAGCCAGACCATGGAGTCCGCGCATTGTGCCGTCAATTGTCGACAGCTAACGATTCAATAACACCGGTATCTGTCGCGGTCCGCGGACTTGACCATTTGCCCATGTCGTTTTCTTTGATGGGTCGAGGCTGTAGTTCGGGAAAGCACGCAGCCACTCTTGGAAAGCCACAATCATTTCGAGTCGTGCCAAGTTGGAACCGGCACAACGATGAATACCTAATCCGAAGGCGACGTGTCGATTGTTCTCGCGATCAAGTTTGAAAATGTGCGCATCTTCAAACGCCGTTGGATCGTGGTTGGCAGCAGGGAAGGTGACCAATGTTTGATCACCGGCATGCATGGGGCAGCCCGATACTTCAGTGTCTTTGATGACCTTGCGCGCCATGGTGACCGGTGCGTAATAACGCAGTACTTCCTCGTTTGCTGTTTGCCACAACATGTCGTCGTTGGGAACCGCCACGAGGCGCTGCACTTCGTCGTTGTGCTGAGCAAAGTGCCACAACCCCGAGCCAATTGCACTCCATGTGGTGTCGATTCCGGCCACAATCTGCAACCGGATGTATCCGATCTTGATATCCCACGGCACTTCTTTGCCATCGATTTCAGCATTGGCGATCATTGTCAACAAATCATCTCGAGGATTGGCGAGCCGATCTTTCAACAATGCGTCGATGTAATGAGTCATCTCGGTCATTACTTCTAAACGCACGCGGTTGTCTTTTGGTGCAAGTTGGAAGTTTTTGTAAATCCAGTCACGGAATAAGTCGGCGTCTTCTTCGGGTAAACCCGTCAGAATGCAAATTCCATGAACAGGGATGTGCTGTGTGTAATTGACGGCCGCGTCGGTGGCATCGAGTCCGTCGAGATCTTTAATGAGTGAACGACAAAATTCTCGTAGTTCGTGTTCGATACCAGCAACTGCCTTGGGATTGAACGCTGGCAGGATGAGGCGTCGGTGGCCGTGATGGTCGGGTGGATCTGACGTGATGGGTGGTGCGGGGGAACGCGGTGCATCGGGTCGCGACACATTCACCCAGATAGAGGAAAAATTGTCGGTGTCGTTTGCAATGTGACGAACTGCGTCCATGGTGACGGGCATGAATGCCCTGCCGTAGCGTTCGGTTGAACCAATGGGGCATTGTTCGCGCACATCGTTCCAAATGTCGATGGCATTTTCGCCCCAGCCGTCATCGAGCCAGTCCCAGTCGTTCACCCAATCGGTGACCGGCGGTGTGTCGAGTCGCTCATCTGCTCCGTATGCCATCTCATGCCCCCTCTGAGATTTTCATGTGTCCGGTGTCACGTGGAACCGTTTCTCAGCACCCTAGTCATTTTTCGTGGTTGGGGAAATAGCCAAAGCGCAGGGCTAACGAGCCTGCATGAGGGAAATTTCCCCCAATCGGGCCGACGCCGCAACGTCTGCGGCGACTTCTTCGGGCACTCCCACGGTGAGTGGTTCAAGTGAGGCCACGATTGCGCCTGTGGTAATGGTGGTGGTGCCCCCGACAACGTCGACGACATCGCCCACAACAAGTGGTGGGGTATCCATCGAGCGAGGCAAGGCCACGATGCGCCACCCGGAGGGAATGGTGGAGACGTCTCCATTCATGGTGACCACTGACGAGGTGAGCGGTGTGCGTGCGCGCACCGACACACGCATTGCGCCGTTGTCGGGAACAGAAGTCAACACATCGTCTGACACAAACACCGACGGCACCGACACAACTTCAGTGTTGTGTGGACCAAGTTGTGCGCCGGCATCTATGTCTGTGGTGGCGACAACTACTTGATGAGATGAGGCCCATCTCTCGCGTTGGTTTTTTGCTGTATTCAACATTGCCAACATGATCAGCCCAACAAGTGCACTGATTCCGATTAACCACAGCGATTGGGATGATCTTTTGGTGAGAAATGCGTTGTAACTGCGATGACGCAGTGAATGGAATTGTTCGCGAGCAGCACGGAGAAATTCATGTAGTGAGTTCATGGGGCACCTTTTTGGTGACCCATGTGTACGCAGTCCTAATCAGACGTTGTCGATGAATTTGACGTGGTGGAACTCGACGCTGCGGCACTTGATGATGACGAGTCAGACGACGAGGACGAGTCAGATGATGTTGGAGCGGGGCTGGCTCCCGACTTTCCGCTGTCGGTCTTGTAGAAGCCACCACCTTTAAAGGTGATGCCGACAGGAAGAAAAACTTTCTTGACCGGGCGCACCGTGCCATCTACGGGGTGCACGGCTTCGGTCAATGAGTCGTCGGAAAAGTCCTGCTGGACTTCGATGGTTTCACCAGTCTCCACAAACTTGTAGACGTATGTTGGCATCGGTCTCTCCGTTGTTGGCACTCAGATCCTTCGAGTGCTAAATGGTATCTGGCTAGCGTAGAAATTCATGAGAGCCCACACCGCTGTTATTCCTGCTGCTGGGCTGGGGACCCGTTTTTATCCCGTCACAAAGGCGGTGCCCAAAGAGTTGCTCCCCATCTTTGATGTTCCGGCATTGCAGGTGGTGATGGATGAAGCAATTGGGGCGGGATGTGACCACATTGTTTTGGTCTCAAGTCGGCAAAAGCCAGGGCTCGAAAACTACGTCACGCCAGAACCTCGGGTGATTGCCAAACTCCGCGATCAAGGGCGTCACGACGTGGCCGATCGATTGGAAAGAATCGGCACCGATGTTCGCGTCAGCATCACATACCAAGACAACCCGCGTGGACTTGGTCACGCTGTGGGGTGTGCGCGCGATGTGGTGGGCGATGAACCGTTTGCGTTGTTGTTGCCCGATGAACTTCGTGGCGATGCGGGACTGTTGACGTTGTTGATTGATTCGTGCGAGCGAACAGGTCACAGCACAATTGAATTGAAACGTGTGCCGATGGAAGAAGTGTCGGCCTATGGTGTCGTCAGTGTCGCCGATGGCGCACCAAAAGACGGTCCATTTGAAATCACTGATGTGGTGGAAAAGCCAGCCATCGCAGATGCCCCGAGTGATCTGATCATTTTGGGACGTTATGTCCTGACGCCGGACATCTTTGACGAAATTGCTGTGCTGAAACCTCACCCCAATGGCGAATTACAGCTGACCGATGCGTTGCTCTCACAATCGTTACGCAAACCGGTGCACGGTCATCTGACAACAACGACGCGTTGGGACACAGGAACCCCACTTGGTTGGTTAGAGGCTGTTCTTGATGCCGCTCTTGCACAACCAGACGTTGCCACTCAGCTCAAAGCGTGGCTGGCACACCGCCTGTCGTAGTGAGACACCTGTGGGTGTAGTCACTGACGACGAAACGCATTGTCTTCGGAAACGACAAACCCAAATTCATCAACTGTCGCCGTGTGTTGTTGTCCTGTCACGAGCGAGGTGTATTCCCACAGGTGCTCGTCGTGTCGCGTATAGCGAAACGGCGCACTCACAACACGAAGAGTTTCCACGTCAATTGTGACGACGTGTAAATCGGCGGTGTGGCCGACATGAAGTGGAAGACGGTGAGTGAGAATTGAATTGGTAAATGGCGTGTGAAGAAAATCAATGTCGACACATCCATCAAGTTCGGTGCGGTGAGCACCATTCATCTCGCCCCATCGACCATGGCCGTCGGTGGCGAGCCATAAATCTGGTTCGGGAAGATCGCGAAACAACAGCATCTGTTGCACCATCCACTGTGCAGACAATCGAATGACCGCGGTTGCATCGTCAACGTGTAGCGCGACTTCGGCGGTCCATCCTTCGTTTTCCCAGCGCAGCGAGACACTGCTTGCGGGTAGTCCCTCCCATGTTGTCCACGACATCTCAAGCCCGGACGATGACGGTGGGCGGTAATTGGACATGTCTTTAGGTCTATCGCACTTAGTTCTGAAATTTCCGACATCAATAGTCGAGGTATCGAAGTCGTGGGGTACCGTTTGTCGGTATGACTCCGCTTGATGACGTGCGTGCACTCGTCATGCAGACATGTGGTGCTGGGCCTGTTGTTGAATTGGCCGTTGAAGACGCCCGAGATTTGGTGTTGGCCAACGATGTGCAGGCTGTCGAAAATGTTCCGCCTTTTCATAACACCGCCGTAGACGGCTATGCCGTGCGCGCTGCAGATACGGGAACTGTTCCTGTTGTGTTGAAAGTTGTCGGCGAAATTGCAGCCGGTGGACGTGCAACAGTTGATGTCACTGAAGGGACTGCAGTGCGCATCATGACAGGTGCACCTCTTCCTTCTGGCTGTGATGCAATCGTGATGGTGGAAAACACCGAACGCATCGGTGATGATGCGGTGCGCATCTTGTCAACGGTTCGCACAGGCGATGCGATGCGTGCCGCAGGTTCTGATGTGGCCAAGGGCGACGTTGTGTTCTCGCGTGGAACCGTCATCACTCCCATGGTTGAAGGAGTCCTTGCCAGCATCAATGCACGCCGGGTATCGGTATATCGACGACCAAAAATAGGAGTGTTATCGACTGGTGATGAACTTGTTGATGACGGATCGGAATTACAACCCGGACAAATTCGCGAATCGAATCGAACGATGCTGCGCCGGATCATCGCTGAAACAGGTGCAGAAGTTATCGACTTCGGAATTATTCGTGATGATGAAGCAACACTCGAACAGTGTCTGCGCGATGCAGTCAATGTGCACCGATGTGATGGTCTTGTTACAAGTGGCGGTGTCAGCATGGGCGACTATGACGTCGTGAAGGCAGTGCTGGGGCGCATTGCCGACATGCAGTGGTTTCAAATTGCGATGAAGCCGGCCAAACCTTTTGCGTTTGGAACGTTGACAAACGCTTCTGGCGGTGTGGTTCCCATTTTTGGTTTACCCGGTAACCCTGTGTCGTCGTTGATGAGTTTTGAATTACTGGCTCGCCCGGCTGTGATGTCGATGCTCGGCCATACACAGCCTTTTAGACCCACGGTGCGTGCGATTGTTGATGAAGATGTTGTGCGCAAGCTCGACGGCAAAACACACTTCGATCGTGTTCATGCATATTGGGACGACAGCGATGGACGAGTGCATGTGCGTCGCACAGGTCCGCAAGGCAGTCATCAATTAGCGGCCACCGCGATGGCGAACGCAATCATGGCGGTGCCAGACGGGGTTGGCGTCAAGCGTGGTGACGAAGTGGTGGTCAGTTTCTTGGGCCCCAACTCTGGCCCCCACGCCCAGTAGCCAGTTGCTGGTTGTTGCGTAGGATTGCCCCGTGGACCTCATCGATCGATATGGACGAACAGTGCGCGACCTGCGCATCTCTGTCACCGATCGCTGCAATTTTCGCTGCACGTATTGCATGCCCGAAGAGGGTCTGAATTGGCTCGATAGAGCCGAGGTGTTGACATTTGAAGAAATTGAACGAGTGGCTCGCCTGTGCGTTGAACGTTTCAACGTTGACAGTTTGCGATTGACAGGCGGTGAGCCAACGGTACGAGCGCATCTGCCCAGACTTATCGAACGCTTGGCCGCACTTCGACTCTCCGATGGGCGCAAGCCGGATATCGCACTCACCACCAACGGCGCCACTCTTCGTTCGATCGCTCAACAATTGCGCGATGCAGGACTTGACCGCATCAATATCAGTCTTGACAGTCTGCAACGTGAACGATTTTTGGCAATGACTCGTCGAGACGAGTTGGACAATGTTCTGGCTGGAATAGATGAAGCAGTCGCCACAGGTTTTGAAAAGGTAAAGGTGAACTCGGTGATTGAACGAGGCACCAACGACGATGAAATCGTCGCGCTTGCCACCTTTGGTCGGGAGCGTGGCGTTGAAGTGCGCTTCATCGAGTTCATGCCGTTGGATGCGACGAATGAATGGGAAAAACAAAAAGTGGTGACGCAGGACGAAATCGTCTCGATGATTTCTGAGGTGTACCCCCTCGAACAAATTCCCGCTCGTGGTGCAGCACCAGCTGATCGTTGGCGGTACCTCGACGGTCGCGGAAGCGTGGGTGTTATCCCGAGCGTGTCGCATCCTTTCTGTGGAGATTGTGATCGAGTAC
This sequence comes from Actinomycetota bacterium, assembly GCA_041173945.1. Taxonomy (GTDB): domain Bacteria; phylum Actinomycetota; class Acidimicrobiia; order Acidimicrobiales; family Ilumatobacteraceae; genus UBA2093. Next base: position 4,252 of record JBEDHS010000101.1, on the reverse strand, counting down.
GTCTCACAAGTGACGGCCAGTTCCGTACCTGTTTGTTCGCAACAAATGAGTTCGATCTGAAATCAATCATGCGCAATGGTGGATCCGATGATGAGATGGCACAGGTCATTATCGATGCAGTCGGCACCAAATGGGCTGGGCACCAGATCAATCAGGTGAACTTCATTCGCCCCAACAGATCAATGAGCCAGATTGGCGGATAACTGTGACAACCGATGACACTGGCGAACTAGCTGGCTTGCATGTTCTTGTTCACGTTGATGGCCCCGTTGCCACACTGACCTTGAATCGTGCCGAGAAACGAAACGCCGTACGAATGAGCATGTGGTCGGCAATCGATGCACATGTCAGCGCATTAGCAAAAGATTCCTCGGTGCGTATTTTGGTTGTGCGTGGTGCGGGGGAGCACTTTTGCGCAGGCGCAGATATCTCTGAACTTACGAACGGGCCAAGTGGGGAATATGCCCGTGTGAACTGGGCTGCAGAGGAAGCACTTGCAAACTTTCCTGGCCCGACAATTGCAATGATTCGCGGCAATTGTGTGGGTGGTGGCGTCTCAATCGCGACCGCATGCGATCTGCGTTTTGCATCACGGGAAGCCATCTTTGGAATTACTCCATCAAAGTTGGGAATTGTGTACCCGACGAACGCATTAGAACGAGCAACTCGCCTGGTGGGTGGCTCTGCTGCAAAACACCTCATGTATTCAGGTGAGCTCATAGATGCAGAACGCGCGCTGCGTATCGGGCTCATTGACGAATTACATGATGCTGATGCACTCGAGGCTCGCGTCTCTGAATTTGTCGCGACACTGCTTGAAAGATCGTCTCTCACGCAAGTGGCAAGCAAAGCAATGATTGATGAAGTAACGCGCGAAGGCCGCGTCAAACCTGCAAGCACCTTGCACTGGGAAACCGAGATGGATCGCAGTGGTGAAGTGCGCGAAGGAGTCGCGGCCTTCTTGGCGAAGCGTGCTCCACGTTGGCCGTGGAGACGTCCGTAATTTATGCGTTCAACTGAAGCACGGCTTCAAAACCGCCCAACACGTCACTGACATCGGCAAAACCGTGTGCGCGCAACACGCTTGCTGCAATCGAGGACCGGTATCCACCCGCGCAATACACAACCGTTGGTTTTGTCGCATCAAGCTCTCCAAGTCGCTTGCGCAACTGGCCAACAGGAATGTGTCGTGCACCATCAAGATGGTTGATCTTGTATTCACCGTCACCACGAACGTCGACAACTTGTAGATCTGACACGTTGTGGCGAATCTGGGCAAACTCGGCGGCTGTAAGACGCGATGCGCGGTCGACCTCGGCGGGAATATCGGCAAGATCTTCAACGGGGAACCAACCAATGACACGGTCGTATCCGATACGAGCGAGACGCACTTTGGCTTCGGTTTCGTATCCCGTCTCGGTGATCAACACGATGTCCTCGTCGGGACGTATGACAGAGCCTGCATATTCGGCGTAACGACCCGCGAGACCGACATTCACTGAACCACGCAGGTGTCCGGTGGCAAAGAACTGAGAGTCGCGGGTGTCGACAATCTGCAATCCCTTATCGCGAGCATCCAACACTTGTGTCAACGTCATGCGAGTGGGCGAGAGGTGTTCGTCCAATGTGTCGCGATCTTTCTGATTCAACACCGCGTCGTACACGAAATAGCCAGGTGCTTCTGGCTGACCTTCAGTGACCGCTGCGACAAATGAATCGGCATCGGTGAACTGCAGCGCGTAGTTGGTGGCACGTTGTTCACCCAACGTTGACGAGGTCTCTGTTGACAGATTCTTTCCGCATGCCGATCCGGCGCCATGGGCAGGGAACACGCGAGTGGAATCAGGCAATGTGAGGATCTTGTTCTGGATGCTGGCGAACAACATGTGACCCAGTTCGTCTGCTGTCTTGCCAACGCTGACCAACAAATCGGGTCGGCCGACATCGCCGATGAACAATGTGTCACCGGTGAGGATGCCGTACGGTTCGGCGTCGCCTTCGTTTGCCCACACCACATATGACGTGGACTCGGGTGTGTGGCCAGGAGTGTGACGAGCCTCGATGACGACATCGCCGAACCGAAGCTTTTCGCCGTCGGCCAACAAGCGAGCAGGGAACTGAGGTTGTGCTTGGGATCCGTAGCAGATTTCGGCACCAGTGGCTTTTGCCAATTCCAAGTGCCCAGACAAAAAGTCAGCATGGAAGTGCGTCTCGAGAACATGGGTGATCTTCATGCCCAGTTCGGCGGCGCGGTCGAGATATTGCTGAATGTCGCGTTGTGGGTCAACGACCGCTGCGATGCCCGATTTCTGGTCTCCAACCAGATACGACGCATGTGACAAACAATCAAGGTAGAACTGTTCAAGAATCATGATGTTTCTCCTTCCAAGGGAACTCTAGTGATGATACCCTAGGGGGTATAACAAATGCGACTCAAAGGAAATTCCCATGAAGATCGAACAAGACGTCCTGGATAATCTTCTCAGAAGATTGGCTCGTGTGGAAGGCCAAGTTCGCGCAGTGCGCAACATGATTGAAGAGGGTCGCGAATGTCGCGACATTATTACCCAGGTGTCGGCTGCGAGCACCGCACTCGACCAGGTGGGTTTCCGTTTGTTGTCTGCGGGACTGCAGCAGTGCATGAACGACCCAAAGCAAGCCAAGAAAGATGGATTCGACTTGGAAGAGGTTGAAAAGCTCTTCCTGAAGTTGGCCTAGGTCGCAGGCCTCGGGGGATTTTTCTGTGAGTAACGAGCCCACATTTAGCCATCTCGACGACAGCGGTCATGCGCGAATGGTCGATGTAGGAAGTAAAGACATCACTCGGCGACGTGCGCTCGCACGCGCGACTATCACGATGGCGACTGCGACATCGGAGGCAATTCTGAACAATGGGTTACCCAAAGGTGACGTCTTGGCGGTTGCTCGAATCGCAGGGATTCAAGCAGCGAAGAAAACCAGCGATCTCATTCCGCTGTGCCATCCCTTGATGTTGTCGTCGGTGGCAGTCGACGTGGTGGTGCGCGATGGTGCTGTTGACATTGAGGCGTGTGTAGAGACGACGAGTCAAACCGGGGTCGAGATGGAAGCACTGACAGCGTGCTCGGTTGCGGCCTTAACCCTCTACGACATGTGCAAGGCGATTGATAAGTCCATGGAGATCGGCAACATCGCCCTGTGGGAGAAGTCTGGCGGGCGATCTGGGGACTACCGCCGGTAGGAAAATTCGACATTTTTGACAATTTTTCGCGATTTTTGACGATTTTCGGGCATTTTTCTCACACATTCGGGATTGATGAGTCGTTGCCGAAGGTATTCGTTACTAGGCTTACAAAAGCGTCTCAGGACGCTACTCGCCTGTGCAGCCAGTACAGGGAGGGCCACGGTCAACAGTTCATGTTCCCGAATCAAGGTGTACTTCAGTAGATGAGCAAGCTTGTTCTCCTCGTAGTTGGAGCGATGTGGATGGCAGTCCTTTTGCCTCCCATGCTTCGTTCACGTTTTGATGGCGGTGCTGTCTCTTCGGTGTCTGACTTCCGTCGTCAGTTGAACACCCTTCAGCGCACTCAAGGCCCCGTTGGTGGTCCGCACGCGATGCGCGCCATGTCGCGACCACTGGCTCCCTCTGCTCGCCCGATGCCTACTCGCGCCCCAATGTCGCCGCGAGCACCGATGCAGGCACCTGCACCGACCCGCGGGTATCAACGTCCACGTTTGGTTGCCTCCGATGGAATTCTTGAACAAGAACCACGTCATCGTCGTTCACACCACACAGCCGAATTGCCTCGTCACCACTACGCGGCGGAAACTGCGTTCATGTCGCCGCGAGAAGTTGTTCGCCGTCGACGCGTGAATGTGTTGTACGGACTGATTGCTGCAAATGCCACAACATTGTTCTTGGGCCTGACGACGGGAAGCACAATGATGGTCTATGCCTTCACCGTGGCGTTCCTTGGTTTGGGTGCCTACTGCTACATCTTGGTGCAAATCCGTAACCAGGAATATCTGCGCCGCTATTACAGCCAGCGCCACGCCGCCTAAACGCACAACGCGACCTCTGCGGGACTGCCTGCAACGGAATAGGGCGAAATCCCCCGTCAGTTCTAGACTTTCGATTTCAAACCCGAACTAGGGGCTATAGCTCAGTTGGCAGAGCGCTTCGTTCGCAATGAAGAGGTCAGGGGTTCAATTCCCCTTAGCTCCACAACCACACACTCGAGGGGGAAACCACAATGGCAATGTCTTGGACAGA
>JBEDHS010000100.1:0-4931 GCA_041173945.1 Actinomycetota bacterium | reverse complement strand
GCCGGCCCGGTTGCTCATGCAATCGTCGCTTCGCTCACTCAGCGCGGAATAGAAGTTGATGTTGTAAGCCGAAGTGGCACAAAAATTCACGGTGCACGAACCGTAACCGCCAACGTGCTTGATACCGAAAATTTAAGGTCAGTTATCTCAGGTTGCGACGCGGTGTACCAAGCGTCTCAGCCCGGGTATCACCGATGGCCACAAGAATTTCCAACAATGCAAGACAGTGTCGTGCGAGCAGTTCGAGGTAGCAATGCTGTTCTCGTGAGCGTCGAAAACTTGTACGGATACGGTCCTGTTGCAAAGCCACTAACCGAATCTCTCCCGCTCATCGCCACCACTCGTAAAGGTAAGACACGAGCCGACATGTGGCGATCGCTCGAAGCCGAACACAAAGCAGGGCGATTGAAAGTAACGGCTGGTCGTGCATCTGACTTCTTTGGTCTGCATGTCGAAGGATCTGCAGTCGGTGATCGTTTTTTCAAATCACTTCTTCGCGGGAAGAAAGCCGAGATGTTCGGCAACCCCGACGCGCTTCACTCATACACCTATGTCGCAGATTTTGGTGAAGCACTCGTGCGCCTAGCACTCGACGAGCGATCGCTTGGTCGTGCTTGGCACGTACCAAACGCGCCAACTGTAAGCACTCGCAAATTTTTGAATTTGGCGGCGGCAATTGCGGGGGTCGAGGCAAAGCACGTGACTCGCAGTCGCTTTCAACTTCGCTTGGCTGGTATTTTCATTCCTCCAGCAAAAGAGTCGATTGAAATGCTTTACGAATTCGAGGAAGATTTCGTCGTCGATCACTCGGCATATGCGGCCGTGTTCGGTGACCACGCAACTCCATTGAATGATTCAATCGCCGCGACGATCGATTGGTGGCGCAGCAATCCTGCAATTTAGTACTTCGGCACCTGTGCGCCGACGTCCCACAAATGATGAATGGGGTCGTGCAACAAGTACTGCGCAATCGTATAAATAGTGAATACCGAGCCGTCGCTACGGAAACCACGGCGCTGCCACTGATCACCGACAACGCTGTCGAAGCGCTCTGCAAGAATCACCGCGGCACTTGACAGCTCGTCCGCCACGACACTGGCTGACTGGCTCGCGTAGTCGTCGTCAATTGCAGTTTTGTCTTGGTCCCAGTTCTCAAATCGTGGTTCAACTTGCTCGATCATCAACCCCAATCGGTGGTCAAAGATACGAAGAACATCACGCACATGACAGCCATACTCAAGTGGCGACCATGTGGCAAGATTCGGCCGCCGAGCAACATCGGCTCGACCCAACACCGAAGCCCAGCGCACCGCAAGGTCACGTATTGCAGCACCAGTGTTTGCGACATCGAACGCACCGGCGTAAAACCCACAGTCGGGGCACGCACGTTCCAGCACCCAAGTCCAGTTCTTGTTGTCGGGAATAATCACGTCAGCGAGCCGTCGGTCTGAGCAGTCTTGGATGAAGACTGTTCACCAGTAGTCCTTCATCAGTTCGTTTGACCACGAGGGCTGCACAACTTCACCGCGAGGGCCGAACTCGACCATCCATGGCTTGATATCAACGACTGGAGTTCCGTCAATTGCATCAAGCCCACTCACGTGAAGACTTAATCCATCCACTCGCAAAACACGACAAACCGTGACGCCTAGGCGATTGGGCCGATCTTTTGCGCGCTGCGCGAATATGCCTACTTCTGGCCAAGCCTTGTTGCCTCTCGGGTGTCGCGACATATTTGACTCTCCCCAATCGGCTTTGTCAAAAACGTAGATAACAATGCAATGTGAAAAGTCTGCAAGACCGAGCAACGATCTCCCATCAAACGGCTCAGACAACTCGATGCGAGATGTTTCCGCATCCCATGAATCATCTTCTGGCTCGTTGCGAGAACTACAAACAGTGCCGATTACATTGATTTCAAATTTACTTCCCACGTGCCAACAGTAATCAAATACGTTTAAGGTTGGTGACCAAATGTATTCATTCCGCCATTCGTTTAGGCAACCTGTGGTGATGAAGTCAGGTGGCGACACGACGCGGACGTTTGACAAGTTCTCCTCCGCAGTTCGGACAGCGATAGTCCATTAGTCGTCCACAGTCCACACAAAAAGTGCACTCAAAACTGCAAATCACAGCCTCGCCAGATTCCGTTAAGTGAGCAGAACACTTCTCGCATACATCACGCATCTCTAACATCTGTTCATCCTTCCTTAGACCACATGGAGTCGACAAAGCGCTGGTCTTCATCAAAGAGCCAGCACTCGCGTAACTTCTCATCTTGCACTCTGTACAACAAAACACGACGCACTCGCTTGGCAGTTTCACCAAGCTCTTCAACAACGATTAAAGCACCAAGAGATTCACCAACAAGAACATCTTCAACATCGATCAACTTGCGAGCAGTGCGCGTTGAAGCCTGAGCAAGAACGGCGAAAGCGGCATCACGTCCTCGATGAGTTCCAGCGAGAGGACTCTCCCCCATGTAATGCAGTTCAACGTCATCGTGATACGAAGCCAACACTTTCTCAAGATCCGATGAGAGCCATGCCTTTGCATAAGCGCGAAGAACTCGGCTTGTTTCATCACTATTCGCCATGTGGCTACTTTATTTCGCAGCTCGAGAGTATTTTGAGTTAACCCTTTAACACTGTTGCGCAATTAGCGACCAGGAGACTATTTTTTCTCCATGCACCCATCTTCAAGTTTCCGCATGTCTGAGGCTGAGGCTCTATCTTTCGCAACACAAGCTGGAATCGGTCACTTGACTACTTTGCTTGATGGCCGAATCGAAAGTGTCCTCATACCGTTTTATATTGACCACGAACATGATTCTCCAACGATTTACGGTCATGTCTCAGCATCTAACCCCCAAGCAGCAAGCATCTCGGAAAGCGCCGATGCTCTGATCATCGTTGATGGCCCAATCGCCTATGTGTCTCCAAGTCTCTATCCAACAAAGATGGAGTCAGGAAGGGTCGTGCCAACACTCAACTATCTCTCGGTACAAATTCGGGGTCGGCTTGAGCCGACGTCAAGCACTGAAGATTTTCGCAAACTACTCGCTGCACTCACCTCTCGGTTCGAAACCAAAAGAGACGAGCCCTGGTCAATTAATGATGCACCTCCCGAGTTCATAAATGTACAGATGAAGACGATTCGTGGCTTCTCAATGCGTATTGAAGAAATTCAAGGAGTTGCAAAACACAATCAGAACCGAACCGAAGCTGACCGAATATCGGTTCACACTTCATTTAAAGGTGGTAACGACGACGAGCGTCAGATTGCCGAATGGATGATCTGATTAGATTCGTTTCAGGTCGGTGACCACTCCACCAGCAATACGCACAATGCCAGCAGGCGCTGCACCGAAGTTGTCGTTCCACGTTCCAGCTGCAGCCCACACCTCGTCGTACTGCAACAAGTCCGGGTCCACGAACACGCGCAGTTGAGTGCTGTGACCAAACGGCGGTACACCGCGCTTGTCTTTGGAAACCCCTCATAGTGCGAGGGTATCCAAGATTTGATGAACGACTGTCAGGCCCCGATGACTGCGAACCAGCGACCTTCATTGTCCGGGAACGCAAACGACTCAACGCCCGAATGTTGGCCCAACTCGGTCGCCTTCACTCCCTTGGCAACAAGTGCTGCGCGGGTGGCGGCGAGATCATCTACTCGAAACGCGATTGACGGGGCACCAAGATTGAGCCCGTTGGGGTTGTCCTTCATTAGTGCAAGCGGAACCAGTTCAAAGCCGAAATCCTGGCCTGCGAAACCCACCTGAACGACTGAGAACTGACCGGCCTGTTTACGACTCTTTTCCACCATTCCAACTTGCTCTGTCCAGAATCGAAGGCACGAAGCCTCGTCTGTCACGTACAGCACCACATATCCAACCTTCATAAGCTCCCTCCAAAGTAAGGAACAATCCTAAACATCACTGAGCGCGCTTTAGGTCGGCGACGACACCGCCGGCAACGCGCACGATGTCAGCTGGTGCCGCGCCGAAGTTGTAGTTCCATGTTCCCGCAGCCGCCCACACCTCGTCGTACTGCAACTAATCCGGATCAACGAACACACGCAACTGGGTGCTGTGACCAAAGGAAGGCGCGCCACCATTGGGTTTGGAAACCGTTTACGATCAAGCCAAGCCGACACGAATGTCTGAAAGATGATGTTCGACCTCGTGCAAGGCCTGCGCTGCGACCCAGCGGAGGTTCCGATTCGTCACCCGCGGGTAGCCGTACACCATTGTTCGCTCACGGAGAATGTCTGGGATTCGATCCCACGTTCTGACAAAGAGCGAAGCCGCCACTTTCATCTCTTGAGCCACAATCACGGCAGGGTCGCCAGCATAGAGACCCATTTCAATGCGCGGAGTGCCGAACAAGCCCTTGCACAGCGGATTGTCCTCGTTCACTGCAACCACAAGCCGGTCTCGGATGTTCAACAGGACATCACGCACATGTCCCGCATATTCCACGGGGGACCAGATCTCAGAGGATCTGCGGACATCGGCGTTCAGCCCCGAGGTAATCAGTTCCGCGATCTCATCCGCGCCTCTGACGATTCGCCGACCTATCTGAGACGGGTCAACTTCATCCCATGCAAAGCCGCATAACTCAATCTCACAACGTTCGTGATCGCTGTCCACAAGAAAACTTTACTGACTTAGCGAGATGGTCTAGCCGCGCTTCAGGTCGGTGACGACGCCGCCGGCAACGCGCACGATGTCCGCAGGCGCTGCACCGAAGTTGTCGTTCCACGTTCCCGCTGCAGCCCACACCTCGTCGTATTGCAACAAGTCCGGGTCCACGAACACACGCAGTTGAGTTGTGTGACCAAAGGGAGGCACGCCACCGATGGTTTTGGAAACCCAATACCGCAGTAGCGGACTCATGGCTCAGTGTCGGAAGGAAAACCCGTTATTCACG
>JBEDHS010000099.1:0-3001 GCA_041173945.1 Actinomycetota bacterium | reverse complement strand
CAGCGCTACAAAGAACTCCAAGACATCATCGCAATTCTTGGTTTGGATGAATTGTCCGAAGAAGACCGCCTCATCGTGTCTCGCGCACGTAAGGTGCAGCGCTTCTTGTCGCAGCCTTTCTATGTGGCAGAAGTGTTCACCGGCGTCAAGGGCGAATACGTTCCTGTTGCCGAAACGGTCGAGTCGTTCGAGTCCTTGATCAACGGCGAATTGGACGAAGTGCCCGAGCAGGCATTCTTGAACGTCGGATCTGTTGAGCAAGTTCTTGCCAAGGCGAAGGCACTGCAGGAGAACGCATAATGGCAGAGGCCAACGGCACCTTGCGGGTGGAAGTTGTGTCACCAGAGCGCGTGTTGTTCTCTGGTGAGGCAAAGCAAGTCATCACGCGAACTTTGGAAGGCGGCGAAGTGGCATTTCTGCCCGGTCACGCAGCCTTTCTCGGTGCGCTGACCGAAAACCACACACGCATTTACTTAGCTGACGGCACCATTCAGAACTTGGCTGTGCACTTGGGATTCGTGGAAGTCGGAGCAGACCACGTCACAATTTTGTCCGATGCCGCCGAGTTAGAAGAAGACATCGACGTGGCTCGTGCACGAGCAGCAAAACAACGCGCCGAAGAACAAATGCGTACGGAGCATTCAACAGAAGTGGAAGCCGACTTGCGACGCGCTCACGCTCGTTTGTCTGCAACCGGCGGTTTGAACACCTCGCACTAGTCGCAACGACTCAGCTGTAGTCAATTGCGGAGAAGACTCCGATTTTATCCAGTCTGTGCTGGGCATCAATAAGACGCACTGTTCCACTACGCGAGCGCATCACCAAACTTTGTGTGCGCACAATTCCTGGTGCATAGCGAACGCCATTCAATAATTCACCGTCGGTCACGCCAGTTGCAGCGAAGAAACAATTGTCGCCCTTCACCAAATCATTCGTGGTCAAGATGCGATTCAGGTCGTAGCCCTGGTCGATTGCTTGTTGACGCTCTTCGTCGTTACGAGGCCACAGTCGACCTTGAATTTCGCCACCCATGCACTTCAACGCTGCTGCTGCGACCACACCTTCCGGCGTGCCGCCGATGCCGAACATGACGTCCACGCCCGCATCTGGCCAGGCGGTAGCGATTGCCGAGAAAATATCGCCGTCCGAGATCAACTTGATACGGGCACCAGACTCGCGCACTTCCTCGATCAATTCAATGTGGCGATCACGCTCCAGAATCATCACCGTTAAATCGCGGACACTTTCACCTTTTGCCTTGGCGATCCACTTCAGGTTCTGAGTGGGGGATGCGGTGATATCGATGGATCCGACAGCATCTGGTCCGACAGCGATTTTTTCCATGTAGAAACACGGACCCGGGTCGAACATGGTGCCGCGCTCAGATACTGCGATTACTGCAATGGCATTTCCTTTTCCGGATGCGGTTAATGATGTGCCATCAATCGGGTCGACCGCCACGTCGGTATCGGGTTTGGAACCATCACCGACAACTTCACCGTTGAACAACATCGGTGCATCGTCTTTTTCGCCTTCACCAATAACGACAATTCCCGACATCGGCACAGTGGACAACACCGTGCGCATGGCATCAACGGCCGCACCGTCTGCACCGAGTTTGTCTCCGCGTCCCACCCAGCGAGATGCAGCCATTGCAGCAGCTTCTGTGGTGCGCACGAGTTCGAGGGCGAGGTTACGGTCGGGACGTTCTGTTGGCATGAACCCAACCTAGTTCGCTCACTAGCCTGAGACGATGTCTCATGTGCCCCTCCAGTTGTGTCTGACAGGGCGAGAAGTGTCCGATGTTCGTGTGCGTCCCGGCGGCCAATGGGTGTCGGCTGTGGTGTCAGAACCAGGTCTGCATGGGTCGGTTAATCGCTTGTGCATGTGGTCAGTGGCACACCAAGACGTTGTTGTCGATCTGTGTCTTGACCCGATGCCAGCAACGGGCCGGGGGTTGTCTGGTGGCGTGCATTGTTGGGATAGTGAAGGCCGTCGTGTGTTTGTGGCAACAACGCGTCAGGGGATTGTTGAAGTGTCCGTGCATGACGATGTTGCAGTATCGATGCGAACTTTGTCGTTTGATATCAATCGGTCGTGGTTCACGCCAGCAATCAATTTCACCAACTCGGCAGTGTTTGCAATTGCCGATTGGTCCGAGATGTGGAGATGCACTCTCGATACCGACGAAGTTGAATGTGTCTATCGTGCTGATGGATTCGCACTCGATTGTGCGGCAGGTGCAGACGGAATGTGTCTGACTTGGTCGCCTCCAGAGATGCCATGGACACACAGTGCGATTTATCCCGAACCATCAACTGCAGATGTTGCGGTGCAGCAGCCCCGTTTTTCAACACATGGAAACAGTTTCGGTTACATCGATGATTCGACTGGCTATGCCAATGTGCGCGTGTGTGCAGATGCCATCGTGGCAACCGATGTGATGATTGACGATGAGTGTGAACATGGTGGCCCGACATGGGGTCCTGGTCAGCGGACGTGGTGCTTCAACTCTGACGGTACAAAGGTGGCCTACACACGCAATGAAAAAGGGTTTGGTTCACTGTGGGTGTATGACCGACTGACCACAGAACGCACGATGGTGGGACGGGGTATCTACGGCTGTCTGTCGTGGGAAAAAGACACACTCGCAGGACTGCGCAGTGGTGCACGCACTCCACAACAAGTGGTGGTGCACAACATGTCGCCGTCAGGTCATGGTGAACGCACCGTGTTGGTGCAACCCGCATCAACAGAATGGTTCAGCGATGACCTCGACCAAGAACTTGTCGAACCTTCTGTGCATGAAGCAGTTACAGGTGATGGTGTGGTGCCGTATCGGCTCTATCGCGCGAAGAATCCAAATTGGGGTGTGATTGTCTGGGTACATGGTGGCCCTATCGATCAATGGCAAGTCACATTTCGTCCCAAGTTTTCCTATTGGTTGTCGCGGGGATGGTCAATTGCCGTTGTCGATCATCGCGGGACAACGGGCTACGGA
>JBEDHS010000098.1:0-17083 GCA_041173945.1 Actinomycetota bacterium | reverse complement strand
ATACGATGCACACGCTCGGCGATACGACGTCGTAAGTCATCTCGTTGCCAGCGGATCCCAATCTGGCGAATCAGCGTCGGCGGGAAAGTAGCCACGCCTTCGCCGAAGGAACTGAATGGTCGGCCACTTCCGAGACACACTTCGAGTGCACGAATTATGCGGCGACGATTGTTGGGTTCCATTTTCAACGTGGCTTGTTCGTCGAGTTCGCGAAGTTGTGCGAATAGATCCTCCGTGTTGGGGTTCATCTCTAGTTCCGCGCGAATCTCTGGCCACTCACCAGGCATAGTTAAACCATCGACCAATGCCGTCACATACAGCCCGGTTCCCCCCACTATTAATTCGCGCACGTGTTCGCCGCCATGATGACGTCGTGCGGCGTCAATATCTTCAACAAAGCGCGCAACTGTGTAACGCTCGCTCGGGTCAGCGACATCAAGCCCGTAATGAACTACAGCGGTTTGATCACTCGGTGTCGGTTTTGCTGTACCGATATCCATTCCGCGATAGACCTGCATCGCATCGGCACACACAATGTGGATATTGCCCAATGTCGTTGCAGCAGCCATTGCCACATCGCTTTTCCCGCTTGCTGTTGGCCCCAGCACCACCACTGGTGGTGGAATAGTCATCTCACACCGACAACAACGGAATACGAATCTTGTGGGTTGGCTCGGCCAGCACTTCAACTAAGCGACCCTCTAAGAAATGCGGAGCTCCACGCGTGATTTCGGTTGTTGCATATGTACCGGGACGAAGTGGAGTACTTACCGAAAAATGAACGAGCTTGTTCTGACGGGTGCGACCTGTCATCACTGATGGATCACGACGACTGGGGCCTTCGACGACCACTTCTTCAATGCGTCCTTCGCGGGCCTGATGCTTTAACAATGCGCTGTGTTCAACCACAACACGCAATCGCTCAAATCGGTCAGCAACGACTGCGGGATCAACAAAGTGATCCACCATTGATGCAGCTTCTGTGCCCTCACGAGGAGAAAAAATAAAGGTGTAGGACGAATCGAAATCGGCTTCAGCTGCCACTTCCAATGTGCGCACGAAGTCCTCTTCTGTTTCACCGGGAAAACCCACGATGATGTCGGTGGTGACAGCCAAATCGGGCATCAGTGCACGAGCCTCGGCGAGGCGCTCCAAGTAGCGAGTGCCGGTGTAACCGCGATGCATTAATGCCAAGACGCGATCAGAGCCGGACTGCAATGGGTAGTGCAGATGTTCACACACCGCTTCTGTTTCAGCCATGGCTGCCAACACATCTCGTCTCATGTCTTTAGGATGTGGACTTGTGTAACGAACTCGACGAATTCCCTCCACGTTGCCCACTTCGCGCAACAACGCAGCAAATTGCGGACTGGCAGAGACATCGTGACCGTCGCGGCGCGCATTCAACGACAAGTCACGACCGTAACTATTCACGTTTTGACCAAGCAGTGTCACCTCGGTAACGCCTTGTGATGCGAGGTGCTCTACTTCAGAGACGATGTCTGCAAATGGTCGGCTAATTTCTTTACCGCGCACTGCCGGCACAATGCAGTACGCACAGGTGTTATCGCACCCAATTTGAATTGTGACCCATGCGTTAAACGTCGTCTCTCGACGAGCGGGTAAGGCACTTGGGAATAACGCGTGGTCGTCAATCACCGCTTCTTCCAAAATCTCGGTGATAGGTCCGTGGTCAATTGAGTGCTGCAACAATTCGGTGGTGCGATGAACATTGTGTGTCCCCATCACCACATCGACCCAAGGTGCGCGCGATTGCACCACGTCTTTATCTTTTTGCGACAGACAGCCACCCACCACGATGCGACGGCCTTCTTTCGCATCTTTCCAAGTTTTCAGATGACCCAAGGTGCCGTACAACTTGTTGTCGGCGTTCTCACGAATACAACAGGTGTTCAACACGATCACATCGGCGTCAGACTCGTCTTCTGCCCGAGACAATCCATCTGACTCAAGAAGCCCAGAGATTCGTTCAGAGTCATGTTCGTTCATCTGGCATCCAAATGTGCGCACAACGTAGGACTCTGGAACGTTTCCTTTCACGGACCTCAGGCTACCGAAAGAGCGTGTGGGCCAGTTCTGACTGGGATACGAAGCCCAGACATGCCGGAGGGCCGACCTCCTGGGAGTGAGGCCGGCCCTCATACGAGTGGCAACTCGATTGTGTGGACGTGTTAGTCGAGTTCGATTGGCTCTTCGTCTTTGTCGCTGAACTCTGCCTCTTCGCCTTCGACCAGACCGGCCTGTGCACGAATCTTTTGTTCCATATCGACCATCAACTCAGGATGATCGTGGAGATAGTTCTTCGCATTCTCGCGACCCTGACCAAGCTGCTCACCTTCGTAGGTGAACCATGCACCAGATTTCTTGGCGATTCCCATCTCGACTGCCAAGTCGAGAAGTGCACCTTCGCGGCTGATTCCCTTGCCGTACATGATGTCGAACTCTGCTTGACGGAAAGGCGGTGCCACTTTGTTCTTCACTACTTTTACGCGAGTGCGTGACCCTGTGACTTCAGCTCCATCTTTGATTGCTTCGATACGACGAATATCGAGACGAACCGACGAATAGAACTTCAATGCACGACCACCAGGTGTTGTCTCGGGTGATCCGAACATGACACCAATTTTTTCGCGCAATTGGTTAATGAAAATACAAATCGTGTTCGACTTGTTCAAGTTTGCAGTCAACTTACGAAGAGCTTGGCTCATTAAACGTGCCTGCAAGCCAACGTGACTGTCGCCCATGTCGCCTTCAATTTCGGCCCGTGGCGTCAATGCGGCAACTGAGTCGATGACAACAACATCGAGTGCACCGGAGCGGATCAACATGTCGGCGATTTCCAATGCTTGTTCGCCTGTGTCTGGCTGGGAGATGAGCAACTGGTCGATGTCGACACCGATTGCTTTTGCATACACCGGATCCATGGCGTGTTCGGCATCGACATAGGCACAGATACCACCGTTACGTTGCGCTTCGGCAACAACGTGCATTGCCAGTGTCGACTTACCCGATGATTCTGGGCCGTAGATTTCGACAACTCGACCACGAGGCAAACCGCCTACTCCAAGAGCCAAGTCGAGTGGAAGTGCGCCAGTGGGAATGGCTTCGATTGCCATTGAGCCCTTCTCCCCCATGCGCATGATGGAGCCTTTGCCGTACTGCTTGTCGATTTGGGCAAGAGCCGCATCGAGGGCCTTGTCGCGTTCTGGGCTTGGTGTGGTCATTGTTGTTTTCCTTTGTGCTCTCCCGCGATTGGTGTCGCGGGATGTGTGACTGTATGCAAGGGGTGTGTTCGAACAACAACACTGTAACTACGAACACCTGTTCGGTCAAGCATTGTCGTGGCCCCATGTGCACCTGGTCGCACACCGGCGGGAAATGAAGGAAATGAGCCCGAAAAGCCCCGATAACGGTGAGGCTATTTGCCGTTCTCCGCCTGCCACTGCTTGGCAATGGCAATGTCTTCGTCGGATGGGGCGCGAATGAACAAATCGACCCCCTGCCACACCGTGTAGGTCAGCGGGTAGGTCACAATCGGCATCAGGACTGCCAGGACTCCCGCCACGACCAACAACGGCACAAGGTCTATTCCCACAACGAGTGAGATGATCATCCACACAATGATGGATCCGAAGGTAATGAATACGCCCATAGTGGCGGCGCCCAGTTCGTACCCTTCATAGCCTCGCTCCCAGCGAATGCCACATGTTTGGCATTGGTCTGCTTTGCGATACCACGACGTGAAGAAGGATCCTTTTCCTCCACACCACGCACACCGACGGAACAAGCCACGCAGCACCATTTTTGGTAGTGCTGGGCGACGCTGATCATGCAATGAGTTCGTCAACAAATTCTCCAAATACATCTGCGTACCGAAGAGCCTCTTCTTCGGTGTGAACTACCGAGATTAGCCATTGTTCATCGAGCCCAGGTGGAAGCAAGATTCCGCGGTTAATTCCGTGCATCCATTGCGCAAATGCAATGTCGAAATCTGTGGCCTTGTAGTCGCGATAGTTACGAATCGGCTCTTCGGCCCACGTGATGCATCCCTTTGCACCAAACTGCACAGTGTGCGCAGGCAAGCCGGCCGCACGAATGACACCATCACATGCTGCGGTGAGTCGACCGTTGCGTGCCACGGTTGCTTCGGTGACCTCTGGTGTACAGACATCTTCAAGAACTGCTTTCGCTGCAGCCATCACCAATGGATTGCCGTTGTAGGTACCCAGGTGCAACACGCGTCCAGCGGTGATTTGATCCATGCATTCTTGCGTTCCGCCGAATGCACCAATGGGTAATCCGCCGCCAATGCTTTTGGCCAAACACACCAAGTCGGGCTGCACTCCAAGGACCCCTGTTGCACCTGCCCACCCGGCTGTTATTCCGGTCTTGACCTCATCAAAGATCAACATCGTTCCGTGATCGCGCGTGATGCGGCGTACTGCTTCCAAATAACCCGGTTGTGGCATGCAGATACCGATGTTCTCCATGACGGGTTCCACGATGAACGCAGCCACATCATTATTTTTGAGAACTTTTTCCAACGCGTCAGCATCGTTGTAGGGAATCACCAAAGTGTCCGCAAGAACTGCAGGTGTAATTCCCGCAGTTGCGGGAACGGGCGTGGGTGTGTCGGCAGGACCTGCGGCATCAATGGGCGGCTTCATCGAGATCATCACCTCGTCGTGATGTCCGTGATACCCACCTTCGACTTTGACAATCTTGTGACGCCCGGTGATTCCACGTGCTACGCGAATTGCATCCATTGTGGCTTCGGTGCCCGAGTTAGTGAATCGCCACATTGGCAAGTTGTAACGCTGTGCCAACAACTCTGCAACATCTGCGTTGGTCTCACACGGGGTGACGAACAACGTGCCGTTATCGAGTTGTGTCTCTATTGCTCGCCGCACGATGGGATTCACGTGTCCCGCAAACAACGATCCAAATCCCATGTCGTAGTCGACGTAACGGTTGCCGTCCACATCTTCCATCCACGCGTCCTGGGCGCGTCGCACCACAATCGGGTGCGGATCGTACGCTTGGAAACTAGATGGCACGCCTAATGGCAACACTTTTCGTGCTCGCTCGTTTGCGGCCTGTGAACCTATGGTTCGCTCGGCATATACCTGAAGCTCTCGCCGTGTTATTTCCCTAGCTCTGTCTGCTAGGTCTTGGCGCAACGTTGGTTTCGTTGCTGACATGAATATCACCCCGATTAACGGTCAATTCACATCCTACCCAGACCGCAACAACTCCCCGACGATCCGTGTTTTCTCCATGCTGTGGGTTGCATGTGAAGCCTGCCGATGGCACACTGAGCGCTCGCTTGGTGGGCGTAGCTCAGTTGGTTAGAGCGCCAGGTTGTGGTCCTGGAGGTCGGGGGTTCGAGACCCCTCGTCCACCCCAAACGTTGTCTGTGGCGCATTCGTGACACGGAATGAACGAATTCTTGGTTGTGCCCGAGTCGGCTCGCCTAGGATGAAAACTTCATCGCGCGCCTTTAGCTCAGTTGGTAGAGCAACGGACTCTTAATCCGCAGGTCCTGGGTTCGAGCCCCAGAGGGCGCACCAGTTGCCGTCATCCTTTAGGTCGATATCGACCCAGCGTGACTATGCCACTTGATCGTCAGAAGTTGATTGTGACTCGACGTGCGGGATTACTGAATCATCATCGGTGGGTACTTCCCGACTTTCGGTGATGAGCAGTGCAAGATGTGTTCTGTTGCGTGCACCAACTTCACTCAAAATGCGGCTAATGCGATTCCGGATTGTTTGTAACGACAGGTGAAGTTGTGAAGAGATTTCTTTATCGAATTTTCCTTGTGCAATCAGCGACAAAATACGTCGATCGGTCTCGTCCGACAACATTCGTAACCAAACGGTTTGATCAATTCGTTTCTCAATGAGGCAATCGTTATTGGGAGTACGTTGGCGTAAGCCCTTGAATCCGTCAATCAATCGCTGTCCGATCTCATCACGACTCATCGTGAGATCTGCAACGTCATAGATTCCTTCCTCATTTAATTCCATCAATCGCGCATCCGAAGGAGGCAACGTCGAGACGTATTTTGTGAAGAACGTTGGCGAGGTTTCAATGACGCCACTCGCCCAGATTTTTCTCCATTCGCTGAGGCGACTCGCACCAATCATCAAAACGTCAAGACGACCTTGTGTGATTTTCTCTCTCACAAAAGCGGTGTCAGTTGACACCAACATGTGGTCAACATTTTTTTCGTCTTTTGTCGAAACTCGTGCAATGTCTTCTACAAAACCTTTGCTCACCCAAATCAGAACTCTCATCGAGCCCTCCCCCCGGACATAGGTCGACATTGACCTTCAACCCAACGTAACCCACCAGAGGCAATTAGTTGCAGAATGAAAGTACTTACCTACTCGGTAGTAGGTCCGGGAGGGTTTTAGCGCGAAAAGGCGGCGACAACCTCAACATGGTGGGTCTCAGGGAAGATATCCAGTACCTCAACCTCGCCAAGGCTGAACCCAGCATCAATTAGTAAGCGAGCATCGCGCGCACCGGCAACCGGATCACAGCTCACCAAAATCACCGTGTCTGCTCCTGTTTCAACAATCGCTTGAGAGCCGTGCTTGCCGAGACCTGAACGCGAAGGATCGGCAATCACGACGTCGGCATCGATCGCTTCCCATGTGTCGACATCTGCCTGTTCAATAACGGCCGCACACTCTGACAGATTTCTGACCGCATCACGGCATGCAGACGGAGATGATTCGACGAGATGAAGCGCATCGAATCTTCCAGAGAAGGCAAGGCTGAACAACCCCACGCCTCCGTATGCGTCAAGCATCACTCCGCCTTCGACTCCCAATGTGTCAAGACGCCGCGAGACCGAATCAACAATGAGTTCAGCTGCCTCAGGCGAGGACTGAAAGAAGGAGCCCATCGAGACGACGTATGAATGGTCTCCCACGTGTTCTGTAATTTTTGCCCGCTCGCCCGTTTTCAATCCGGCAGGCAATCCCGGTGCAAGTTTTCCTTCGTGGCACCACACTCCGATGTCGCCCGTGCGCGCACCCACGCGAATCGTGACTTCTCCTGGACCTTCAAGAACAGGATGAGAAATGAAGTCGTTGATGAGCGAATGAGCAACCATGCACGACTCAACTGAAACCACATCGTGGGAATCCGCTGCACGAAAGCCGATTGCGCCGGCATCGTTTGTCACCATGCGCACAGTTGTCCGACGAGCGGTCTCGGTTAATCGACGTAATTGCGGCTCCACATCGATGCGTGCGGTTCTCGCATATGCCTCGGTAACAATCGCCAACTTTGCTTGGCCTTGATATCGGCGCTCTAGGTGCTGCCAATCACATCCGCCACATCCATCTGCCACATGCGGACATGGGGGCACACGTCGATGCGTGGATGCATCAACAATGTTCACCAACGTTCCACGACCAAAATCGCGCTTGGTTTCTGCCAAGTCAATCTCGACGCGTTCCCCGGGCAATACATCAGAGACAAAAACCACCCGCCCGTCATCGAGACGCGACAACCCGTCGCCACCGGCAACAAGTTTTTCAATAGTGACGGTATGGCGAGAATTCACTTCTACAGCGTAGGGCACGTGCTCCATCAGTCTTGGCTAAGGTTGAAAATGTGACCTTGCCTATTCAAATTGCTCCTTCGGTTCTGCCTGCAGACTTTTCAAAATTCGGTGAGGAGATTCGAGAGTTAGACGAAGCGGGTGTCGACATCATTCAATTCGACGTCATGGACGGCCAATTTGTCCCCAATCTCACTTTTGGACCAGACGTCATTGCATCGGTGCGCCCGTACACGCAAAAACCATTCGAGGCACACCTCATGGTGCTCACTCCCGACGTCATGGCTGCGCGTTATGTCGAAGCGGGATGTCAGCGACTTATCGTCCATGCTGAAGCATGTACTCACCTGCATCGAACGCTCGAGAACATTCGCGCCCTCGGCGCCACAGCTGCAGTTGCATTGAACCCCCACACTCCCGCCTCAACGGTCGAAAACATTTTGGATCTTGTCGACATGGTGTTGGTGATGACAGTCAACCCAGGTTTTGGCGGGCAAAGTTACATCTCGTCAATGGAGCCAAAAATTCGTCAAGTGCGTTCAATGATTAATGAACGCGGTTTGGCAGATTCAGTCCACCTCGAAGTTGATGGCGGAATCTCACCCACAACAATTGCGGGAGCTGCGAGTGCTGGTGCCAACGTGTTGATTGCCGGCTCTGCGTTGTACCGCGACGCCAAGGGTCTCGGTCATGCCGTGACCGAGTTACGTGCACTCGCAACTGCGGCATTCACTGGATAGACGAGTTCATCGCCTACCGTCCGACTCCGCGACGAAACCACACCACACCAAACAACGCAATCAACACCAACAATGGCGGTGCGATAAACGCAATCGCGAGTCGCCATGGTTCGTCGAAGAACTGCGTGAAGATTCCCGCACTGATCGCCCGACCATCAAGCGTCAAAGTTCGTACAGGATCTTCAAAGACGGGACAACGAGTATTCGAACCCGCAATTTCGGCACCACCAAAAATTTCTGATGACTGTTTTACACGTGATGACAATCGGGACGAAATGGGATCCGGGGCGACGCCCACAATGTAGGAAGTTCCGACGTCGAGGTACTTCACGTCGCTGCCGTATCGCACTTCAACATTTCCGCCGTCTTGATATCCCTCGAGTGAGCCGGCGCGAATTTGTTGAATCAAAAACACCGCACTCACCGGATCTGTGCTGACAACCTCTCCTACAAACACGGCTAATGCCTGTGGAGCCAACGCACATCCTTGGGGCACCGTTGTGACTGCCGAGGGCAAAGTGGTTGTTGTGGTCGTTGCAACAGCAGGGGTAGTCGTGGTGACTGGTGTTCGCGGTTGCCACGATGGCAGTTCTTCAACACTGCTGGCCTGAGAGGTGGCGACCAAAAAACAGACTCCCACAACTGTTCCGACAGTTGCACTCATTAGTCCTCGACGCACCCGCAACACGCTAGTCATCATCGGGTTGTTTCATTCGGCACGTCGCAGCGATACTGGACCCCATGGGATTTAACCCCACTCGCAAACGTGTGGCTCGAAACACCGACATCTGGTTCGTTGTGTCTGCAATTGTCGTGGCTTGCGTTCTTGTTGCGTGGGCATTCTTGGGTTAATTCCGTGACCAAAGATTTATGGGACGGCGAACTGTATGGCCCAATCGAAACGCGCCGCATTCAACCCTACGAAGCACGAAAGACCTACATCTGTCCAGGGTGTCAGCAAGATATTCCCCAAGGCATGGGACATCTCGTCGCAGTTCCTCAAGATGCACCCGACCTGCGGCGTCATTGGCATCATCAATGCTGGCAACGACGTACACCACAACGTCTGAGTTAATTGCTGTCACCGCAATAGACAATCAGAACGCATCGTGAAAGAACTCGAGTTGTACTCCTGTCATTGTTGCTACATCGAATCGCACACGAAGACCAGACTCTGACAATTCACGAAGAAACGCAAATCCTGCACGACGGACCCGAAAAATTTTTTGCTCTGTCATTGCCTCTAGCGCGGTACCAAAGTTGTCATTGGCGCGCGCTTTCACTTCGCAGACAACAATGAGTGATCCCTTGCGCGCCACCACGTCAAGTTCTCCGCCACGCATGGTCCAGTTACGCGCGACTACTTCGTATCCGTTGCGTTCGTACCACTGCGCAACCTTTTGCTCTGCCCAACGGGCACGAGCTAGTCGCTGTGCTGCTACAGCGCGTCGGGAGTGATGATGTCCTCCGACGGCAACTCTTCGACGTTGACGTCCTTGAAACTCAGTACTCGCACCGACGGGATGAAGCGGGTCTTTCGGTACATGTCCCATACCCATGCGTCTGTCATCTCCACCTCAATGAGTGGACGAGCGCTGTCACCGGTGACTGTGACCGAGACAGTGTTCGCCAAATAGAACCGGCGCTCGGTCTCGACTGCGTAACGGAACATTCCGACGACGTCTTGATATTCCTGGGCGAGTTTGTACTCGCGCTCGGCCTCGAAATCCTCGAGGTCGTCAGTATTCACTGGAACATCCAGTGGTCAAGATACGAAATCCTTACGATTCGCGCTTTTCGCGAATCTTGGCAGCCTTACCCACGCGATCGCGGAGGTAGTACAACTTGGCACGACGAACTTCACCGTGACGTACTACTTCGATCTTTGCAACAGAGGGACTGTGCTTGGGGAAGGTTCTCTCGACACCCACGCCGTAGCTCAATTTGCGGACCGTGTAGGTCTCGGCAATTCCTGAACCTTGAATGGCGATGATGTTTCCTTGGAAAATCTGGATGCGCTCTTTGCCGGACTCAACAACGCGTACATGCACCTTGACTTCATCGCCAGGCAGCAATGTAGGGATGTCGTCGCGCTTATTCTGATTGTCAACGATGTCTGTGGTCTTCATGATGAGCGCTTTCGGAACGAGAGATGTGGACAGAGCTAGCCCGAGTGAGGTCGCTCTGTAGTGAAAGGAACAGGATACGAGGCGAAGTCCACCCCTTCCAACAGGGCTTTCTCGGCTTCTGTCAGCCCTCCGCGAGCCTCGATCAGGTCTGGGCGCTGCTCGATGGTGCGCTGAAGCGCCTGAGCCATACGCCATTTCTCAATTTTCCCGTGGTCTCCGCCACGTAAAACCTCGGGCACCCGCCATCCGCGAAAGTCGCTTGGTCGGGTGTACTGAGGCTCCTCGAGAAGCCCTGCAGACCCGAAACTCTCGGTCACGGGCGAGACCTCATTTCCCATCACCCCAGGCACCAATCGAGTCACCGCTTCGATCACCACACAAGCGGCCACCTCACCACCAGCCAATACGACATCTCCCACAGAGATTTCATGATCCACCAGATGTTCTCTCACGCGATGGTCGACACCTTCATATCGTCCGCACAACAAACTGAAACCAGGTAGCTGCGCCAATGTCTCGGCCATGGCTTGGTCAAACTTTTGGCCGCCTGGTCCTAAGAGAAAAAGTGGGCGCGGCGGATTGACGTCTTCAACTGCGGAGAAAATCGGTTCAGGGCGCATCAACATTCCTGCCCCTCCACCAAATGGTGTGTCATCGACTGTCTTGTGCACATCGGTGGCATAGGCACGAATGTCATGGCTGCGAACATCTACTGCCCCACTTTTTGACGCCCGACCGAGCAAACTATGCGAGCAAAATTCATTGATCATCGCTGGGAAAAGCGTGAAAACATCAATGCGCATACTGTGACGTTACCTAGTCGCTCGACAATGCTTCGCGAAGTCCTTCTGGTGGTCGAATCACCGTGGTCTCTCCATCGCAACTGACCACAAATGGCATTGGCACCAACACAGAGTTGTCAATTTCCAAGATGTCATGAGCGGGGTTCTGAACGACTCCAGTGCATGTCCCCCAACGCGTTCCCGATTCGTCCACAACATCTGACCCGATGAGTTCGTGCACCCACAAAGCAGATGAGTCGTCCACCGGAGGCGCATAGAGATACTTGTTCGTCAAACGTTCTGCAGCATCACGATCATCGCATCCTTTGAAATGCACCACGTAGCGATCTTTTTGTGCACGAGATGCGACAACGACGAGCGGTTCACCAGAGGCATCGTCGGTTAACCACAACTGGGATCCGACAGCGTGTCGTTGTTCAACATCTGATGTAAACGTCACAAATACGTCGCCACGCACACCGTGTGGTTTGCCAATTCTTCCCACCTCGAGAAGTTCGAAGGCTCCAGAGTGTGAATTCAACGTTGTTTAAGCGTCAACGAAATCGATGTCAACATCGACATCATCGTTGGTTGCTGCGGCGCGCACGACTGTGCGGATGCTTTGGGCAGTGCGGCCACGACGACCGATTACTCGACCAAGATCTCCTGGGCCAACACGCACTTCGAGAAGAATCTTGTCGCCTTTGCCTGGCCCCGACGTCACTTCCACTGCGTCGGCATCGTCGACGATGCTGCGCACGATGTGGGTGAGCACGGCTGTGGCAATGGGTGCCTCGAGATTGTTTGCGTCGATGTCTGACACGGTGTTACTTGGACTTGGCGGCGGTGAACTGTTCCCATGCACCGCTGATTTCAAGAAGCTTGCGAACGCGCTCTGTGGGCTGTGCTCCCTGCATCAACCACTTCACGGCTTTGTCATTGTCGATGCTGATTGTGGATGGCTCGGTACGTGGGTTGTACTGACCAAGAATCTCAATGAATCGACCGTCGCGTGCGCGACGTGAATCGGCCGCGATGACGCGGTACTGCGGTTGCTTTGTCTTGCCGACTCGTGTCAGGCGCAATTTGACTGCCATGTTGCGAATTCTCCTGGAGGGACCCTTTTCGGGACTAGGTAAGGCTATCGGAGCCGAGCCCCATCCCCCAACGGGCTTACTTGAAGAATGGTGGCATCCCTTGGGACCCACCAGCACCAGGGAACATTGGCGGTCCGCCTTGGCCCCCCAGCATGTCGTTGATCTCCCGCATGGCTTGTCGTTTGTTGACTTTTGCCTTGCCTTTGCCTTTCCCGGGCTTGGCGCCCATGGCCGCCATGCCGCCCATGCGCTTCATCATCTTTTGCATCTCGCTGAATTGCTTGATGAGTCGGTTGACATCGGAGACTTGCGTGCCACTGCCATTGGCAATGCGCGTGCGACGACTGCCGTTGATGATTTCTGGGCGTCGCCGTTCCTCTGGCGTCATTGAACGAATAATCGCCTCGGTGACTTTCACTTGATCATCGCCGATGGATGCGTTCTTCAATTCTTTCGGCATGCCAGGCAACATCCCCATGATTCCGGACAAGGGACCCATCTTTTTGATCTGTTGCAACTGTTCAAGAAAATCTTCGAGGGTGAATTGCCCTTCGAGCATTCGCTGTGCTGCTTCTTCGGCTTTGTCTTGTTCAAAAACTTTTTCGGCTTGCTCAATCAGTGTGAGCACATCGCCCATTCCTAAGATGCGACCCGCCATACGGTCAGGGTGGAATTGCTCGAAGTCTTCGACGCGTTCGCCGGTGGCGGCAAATGCAATCGGGCGACCAATCACGTTCTTCACAGACAACGCAGCACCACCGCGAGCATCACCATCGAGTTTGCTCAGAATGACGCCATCGATAGACAAGCGTTCATGGAATGCTTCGGCGACGCCGACTGCGTCTTGTCCTGTCATCGCATCGACAACAAGGAAGGTGTAGTGGGGAGAAACTTGACGCGAAATATCCGCGACTTGCTGCATCATTTCATCGTCGATAGCCAATCGACCGGCGGTGTCGACTATGACGACGTCTTTGCCGAGCCTCTTGGCTTCTTCAATTCCTCGTCGTGACGTGGAAACGGGATCGCCGGGTTCTGAGAACACCGACACATTTATTTGACCCGCGAGTGTGCGAAGTTGTTCCACTGCAGCTGGACGTTGCAAGTCGGCGCCAACAAGCAATGGTTGGCGACCTTGCGATTTAAACCATCGAGCCAACTTCGCAGCACTTGTTGTCTTACCCGAACCTTGAAGACCTGCCATCAACACAACTGTTGGCGGTGTGCTGGCATAGGCGATCTTTAAGGTGTCACCACCCAACATCGCGATGAGCTCGGTGTGAACGATCTTGATGATTTGTTGACTCGGATCGAGCGCTTCGGAAACGGTCGCACCAATTGCCTGTTCGCGAATTCGTGCAACAACGTCTCGCACGACTGCGATATTGACGTCCGCCTCTAACAGGGCTGTGCGGATTTCGCTCATCACCTCATCGACATCAGATTCGGTGAGACGACCCTTGCCTTTGAGTCGTTTTACTATCCCTTGAAGGCGATCACTGAGTGAATCAAACATGCCGTACCGAGGCTAGCGACCCAAACTAGGACCGACAGAAAGCACGTCGTCTGCTAGCCAATATCGACCTTGGTGACGAGATTTTTCTCCACCATCAGATTCACACGATCTTGTCGATAGTCCATCGTCAATGCGAATGACTCTCCATCTCGCATCGCGATACGAACACCCCACCCGTTGGACGTTGCCATTCTTGTCGCTTCATCCTCGGTCATCCCAATCAATGTTTGTGAAGACTCTGGTGTTAACGGAGCAACTGGTCCATCGGGGTTTGGTTCTGGAACAGGCGCGGGCGACCGGTCGACCGTTGGAAATTCAAGATATTCATCAGTTACTGCAATGACCGTGCCGACATCACCATCAGCATTACTGAACGTAAATGACGGCAACAATATGTGCGTTCCGTTTCTGAGATGTGACTCCATCAACGTCAAGCGCACACTCGTCACTGCAACAGTCAAAGGAACAACATCAGCATCAGAGTTCACCGTTTCACTGACGGCGAGATCGGCAGCAATCCCCGTTGCTGTGCCAAAAGAACTGTATTGAGCAAGAGGTAAACGAGCAATGGCCGCTTCGAGTGACACCAATGGATACATGTCGGCTTCAACAAAAGACATCACTGGCCCAGACGCATACTGCAAAACACCGTCTTGCCCGTAGGAAAACGTGACAGCGATATTTGTGGAGATGCCATTTAACTGCACGGCCCCGTATACATCTGTTGACCAATCGGAACGCTGTGCAGACAACACATAGGACTTCGGACGCAGTTTCGCTTTCTCGAGTAGCTCGTACGTGCGCGCAAGTGCACCTTCTTCAGTCAACAAGTTCGTCGGCAACGGCTCAGGTTCAGGGACAACACACGTGCGATCATCTGGCGGACATCCAGGATCTGACGAAACAGATGCGCCCGAGGTGACCGAGTACGACCACCATCCCCCAATCGCGAGATGGTTCCACAGGGTGACAGACGCTCCCGTTGTTTTGTCTTCTGCGACAAATACATATTTGTCATAGCCCGATCGTTTTGCTCGTGCATCAAGACCAAGACCATCGGCAATCCGCTGTATCTCTCGCATTGCTTCACCAAATTTCGCCACCGACCACGCTTGTGCGGTGGTTGGCACTATTCCCACATCGCCAACAGGCAGATAATCGATAGTGACGCCAGAAAAGTCGGGGGCAACTGCCGCAGCATCAGCGACCGCGCGGTTCTCTCCAGAATCTTGTTGATTGGCCGCTAACGACAACACCAATGGACCCGAGTTGCCACAGCCCGATATCAACAACGTTGCCAGGGTCAGCCCAATCGCACCAGTCAGTTTCTTCATGCCTCAACGAAGTGTAGAACG
Organism: Actinomycetota bacterium; assembly: GCA_041173945.1. Taxonomy (GTDB): domain Bacteria; phylum Actinomycetota; class Acidimicrobiia; order Acidimicrobiales; family Ilumatobacteraceae; genus UBA2093. The sequence goes on along the minus strand of JBEDHS010000098.1, from coordinate 1,864 downwards.
ACCCCACCTTGGATGTGGCTACACCTGCTTACTCAAATAGTGCAGCGACGTACTCGGATGGCTCGAAAGCAATGAGGTCGTGAGCCCCCTCGCCCACGCCCACCAACTTCACAGGAATTCCCAGTTCGGTTTCGATTGCAAACACGATTCCGCCTTTTGCTGACCCATCCAGTTTGGTCAACACAACACCGGTGACATCGGTTGCCGCGGCAAACTCTCGCGCTTGGGACACACCGTTTTGTCCGGTTGTCGCATCGATGACCAAGAGAACTTCATTGACGGTTCCTTCGGCTTTGTCAGCGACTCGTCGAACTTTTTTCAACTCTTCCATCAGGTTCGATTTGTTCTGCAAGCGACCTGCGGTGTCTCCGAGCACCAGGTCAATCCCTTTTGCCGAGGCACTTTGAATTCCATCAAAAATGACCGATGCCGGATCGCCTCCCTCTGAACCTCGCACAAACGAGGCACCAGAGCGTTGCGACCAAATCTCTAATTGCTCGGCTGCTGCTGCTCGAAACGTATCGCCTGCGGCCAACAACACCGAGCGACCTCTTTCTTTTTCTGCAGTTGCAATCTTGCCGATTGTTGTTGTCTTACCCACGCCATTGACACCTACAAACAGCCAGACGTTTGGACCACGCTGTGAATCGGTGTGCAACCTGCGATCCGACACAGACAACTGTGCCGTCATCTCGTTTCGTAAGGCGGTAATGAGTTCGTCAGCGTTCGTCAGCGCGCCTTGCTTTGCCTGTTCACGAAGTGGATCAAGAAGTTTTGTCGTGACTCCAATTCCAATGTCTGCGCGTAGAAGTGTTTCCTCCAGTTCGTCCCACGCCTCGCTGTCGATTTTTCCTCGAGTGCGGAGAGAAGAAAATGCCTTCGAAAACAACGACCGAGTCCGAGTGGATGCACTGGACACACTCGGTGGTGCAGGCTCCTCAATCTCAACCTCAGTCTCCACCTCAGTCTCGGTGACATCAACTGCTGGAACTGGCGTTGTTGAGACCTCTTCAATGACAGATGGTGAAGTCGTGCTGTCGCCGCGTCGACGCGACACAATAAGCACACCCACTCCGATGAGTACTCCTGCCACCAGCAGGATGAGGAAAATATTCGCAATCGACGAGCCGTTCATGAACCAGCGGACCCTGCAGTCGAACTTGCGCGCTCGGTCACAACTTTCGATGAACCGCCCGGCTGCATCGACACACCCAACAAACAATCAGCTGCTTCCATGGTGCGCTTTTGGTGGCTAACGATGATCAACTGGGCATCACGACGGAACTCATTCACCAGCCCCAAGAAACGATGCAAGTTCACGTCATCCAAAGCCGCCTCAACTTCGTCCATTACATAAAACGGCGAAGGTCGACTGCGGAAGACCGCGAATAAATATGCAAGTGCGGTGAGCGATCGCTCACCACCAGAGAGAAGTGACAATTTCTTGAATGTCTTTCCCGGTGGTGTTGCTTCTACTTCGATTCCCGTGTTCAACATGTCGGCAGGATTGGTCAACGACAACTTTCCTTTTCCGCCAGGGAACAACAACTGGAACAAGTCGGTGAAATTTCGATTGACATCTTCAAATGCAGTGGCGAAAACCGTTTGGATCTCCTCGTCAATCGCTGCGATGACCTGAGAGAGTTCACGTCGTGAGTTGCGCACGTCATTGAGTTGTTCTTCCAAGAACGTGTGACGTTCCTGCAGTTCAGTGAACTCTTGGAGTGCAAGCGGATTAATCGGTCCCATCAGTCGGATGTCACGTTCCAATGCGCGAGCGCGGTCGTCGTGAGAAGAACCGTCCTCCACAACCGGTACCGGCGCTGCTTCGGCGACCTCAGGTTCCACTTCTAGTTCGCGACGA